>JAOUDR010000281.1 GCA_029859185.1 Gemmatimonadota bacterium | reverse complement strand
GGTAGCGACGATCGGTCGATCCGGGCAAACGGTCTCCGGCTACACATGGCGATCGCCGCGGCCATCGACTGCTGCCTCGAGCAGTTGCCCGAGGAGAGCGCGATTGACATCCGGATCGCCGGGACCGACACGCAGCCGCAGATAACCATCAGCGGGACCACGGCCGGACAGGCGGCGCCGTCGCCCGCCGGAGCCGTGAGTTGGTCTCGACTCGCCGGGCTCGCCGCACACGTGGGCGCGTCGGTCGAGACCATGGAAGGACCGTTCGCGTTTCGACTCGTATTTGGTGAGGGGCGGGCAGGCCCATGATGGGCCACCTGAAAGCGGAGCGACCGGGGGCCGCGCACGCCTGACCGTGTCAGGTCGGTGGGGGAGGATGGGATGCGGAAGATCAAGTTGCTGCTCGTCGACGACGAAGAGGATTACGTCCGGACGATGGCCGAGCGCATGGAGATGCGGGACGTCGGCAGCCGCGTGGCGCTGAACGGCGAGCAGGCACTCCAGATGGTCCAAGACGACGCCCCAGACGTGATGGTGCTCGACCTGCGGATGCCGGGCATCAACGGCATGGAGGTGCTCGAGCGCGTCAAGAAGACGCATCCGCATGTCCAGGTCATCATCCTCACCGGCCACGGATCTGATCGGGAAGAGCATGAAGCTCGGCGGTTGGGCGCGTTCGAGTACCTGCAGAAGCCCGCCGACACGACGCGTTTGCTGGCCACGGTACGCTCCGCCTGGCGGAAGAGCCTCACCTTCCTCCGCGAGTCGAAACACGAGTTCGACCGGACGATGGGCGCTGCGGCCCTTGCTGAAGGGGGGCTCATCGACGAGGCGCGTAGTCACCTGGCCACGTCCCGTGCCGAGGCGAAGGCCGAGCGAGCAACGCCGGTGGCGGACGCGCCAGTGGAAGAGCGTGAGTCACCCTCGCGGACCCTCAAGGTGCTGTACGTGGATGACGAGGAGGACTTCGTCCGGACGATGGCCGAACGGATGGAGATGCGGGCGCTCGGCGGCGACGTCGCGCTGAGCGGCGAGGAAGCGCTCCGCATGCTCGAGGCGGACCTCCCCGATGTCATGGTGCTCGATCTGCGCATGCCGGGCATCGACGGGCTCGAGGTGCTGCGCCAGGTCAAGGAGGCCCACCCGAGCATCCAGGTCATCGTGATGACCGGACGAGGGTCGGACCAGGACGAAGACGATGCCATGCGCCTGGGCGCCTTCGCCTATCTCACCAAGCCGGTGGACATCACCGAGTTGATGGAGACCGTGCGCGCCGCGGGGCGTGCCGGGAGCCAGACCACGTGAGCCAGGCCCCAGCATGGTAGCGGAAGCACCGCGCCCGCCCAGCGCCGAGGACGACGGCCTGATCTCGGGAGGCCGCTACCGTCGCATGGCATTGGCGGCGTTCCTGGCGGTTTCCACGGTAGCCCTCGTCCCGCTCTTGCTCGTGACGGGGGTCAGCTACCGGCAGTATCGATCCGCCTTCGAGAGCGATCTCTCGAACCCGATGCTGCGGTTCGCGGCCGCCGCCCAGCAGTCCTTGGGCTCGTTCCTCTCCGAACGACTCTCCGCGCTGGGCATGATCATGCGCGACACGCCCATCGAGGATCTCAAGAACTCGGCGGCGCTGGAGCGGGTGCTCCAGACCATGGAGCAGTCGTTTGGCGGCATCGTGGACCTCGGGGTCATCGACGAGACCGGCATCCAGGTGGCGTACGCCGGTCCGTTCGCACTCGAGGGCCGCGACTACGCCGAGCACAAGTTCTTCCAACAGGCGAGGGTAGCCGGCGTCTCCGTGAGTGACGTGTTCATGGGCTACCGCAATCTGCCGCATCTCGTCCTGGCCATCCACAAGGATCTGGGCGGCCATCATGAGCTAGTGTTGCGGGCCACCGTTGACACGGATGTGTTCCACTTCCTGGTGCGTGCCCGCACCTCGCGCCGGCCGGAGCAGGCCGCCTTCTGCCGTCGCTGCCACTCGCTGGTGGTGCCGCCGTTTGCCGACGCCTTCATCATCAATCAGGACGGGGTGCTCCAGACCCCATCACGCTTCTACGGGGACATCCTCGGCCGTTCGCGCTTGCCCCCACTACCACACTCGAGCGAGCCTGCCCTCACGGAGGTCGTGGACGCCCGCGGCCAACCGCTCGTCGTCGCCTACACGCAGATCCAGGGCTCTCCCTTCACCCTGGTGGTGCTGAGCCCGCGTGACGCGACGCACGCCGGCCTGATGTCCGTCCGCCACGACGTGATCATCTTCGTGGTGGTCAGCTGTCTCCTGATCGTGACGGTCGTCGCCGCCGGGACCACCTACGTGGTGCGGCGGGTCCATGATGCCGACCTCAAGCGCGCCGCGCTCTACCACAAGATGGAGTACACCAACAAGCTCGCCGCCATCGGGCGGCTTGGCGCGGGGGTCGCCCACGAGATCAACAACCCGCTGTCGATCATCACGCAGAAGGGGGGACTCCTCAAGGACTTGCTCACGATGTCCGACGAGCTACCTCCCAAAACGAAGATGATCGACCTGACGGACTCGGTGCTCAAGTCCGCAGAGCGGTGCGGGGTCATCACTCACCGACTGCTGGGGTTTGCGCGCCACATGGACGTGCAGCAGGAGTCGATCGATCTCGATGCCCTGCTGCACGAAGTGTTCGGGTTCCTCGAGAAGGAGGCCAGCTATCGGAACCTCCGGATCACGTTCGACTGTATCGGTGAGGTACCGCACATCGTCAGCGACCGGGGGCAACTGCAGCAGGTGTTCCTCAACATCATCAACAACGCCTTCGCCGCGGTCGACGACGGCGGCCACATCGAGATCGGCATTCGCCAAGAGGAGACCACCGACGTCGCGGTCAGCATCACGGACAACGGCATTGGCATTCCCGAATCGCAGATCCCGCACATCTTCGACCCATTCTTCACGACCAAGAAGGGGGCCGGCACGGGCCTCGGCCTGTCCATCACCTACGGCATCGTGCAGAAGCTGGGTGGCCGCATTGGCGTGACGAGCACGGTCGGCAAGGGCACGCGGTTCACGGTCACCCTCCCCCTCACGCACCCGGCCGCCGGGAGCAGCGAATGACCGGACCCCGCGTCCTGATCGTGGATGACGAGGCGGAGCTCGTCAGCGCGCTGGTGGAGCGTCTGAACCTGCGGGGGTTCCGGGCGGCCGGCGTCACGACCGGTGCCGAGGCCCTGACCCGCGTCGCGGCCGCTGACTTCGACGTGGTCCTGCTGGACGTGAAGATGCCGGGACTCGGCGGCCTGGAGGTCATCAAGACCATCAGGACGGAGCATCCGGAAGTGCAGGTGATCCTGCTCACCGGCCATGGGTCGGCCCGGGACGCGGAAGCCGGCACGCAGCTTGGCGCCTTCGACTATCTCATGAAGCCGATCACGATCACGGATCTGGTCCGGGTCCTCCACGCCGCCGCCAACCAGTCTCGTCCGGAGGAGACCGGATAATGCACACGACCACCGTGTTGCTCGTGGACGACGAAGCGGAGTTCGTGGAGGCGCTGGCGGAGCGACTGACCGCGCGCGGCCTCAATGTCGAGTCCGCCGGCGACGGTGAGACCGCGCTCCGGATGTCCCAAGCCAAGGTGTACGACGCCATCCTCCTCGACATGGCCATGCCCGGTCTCGACGGTCTGCAGACCCTCCGGGGGTTGCTCGAAATCAACCCCGACCAGCAGGTCATCCTGCTGACCGGACGTGCGACCCTCACGCAGGGGGTCGAGGCCATGAAACTCGGGGCCCTGGATCTCCTGGAGAAGCCGGCCGACATCGCGACCCTCGTGGCGCGGATCGAGAAGGCCGCGACGCGCCGCACCTCGCTGCAGGACGAGCGGGTCCAGGAGCGTGTCAGCGACATCCTCCGCAAGAAGGGCTGGTGACGTCGTGGACAGTGTGAAGCGCGTTCGGGACGTCATGATCCCGCTGGAGCAATACCCCGCGGTGCGGGACACCGCCACCCTCCGGGAGGCGGTCGACGTCATGAAGACGGCCGAAATCGAAGTCGACCGCCGCAAGTCCTTGCCGCGCGTCCTGCTGGTGTTCGACGCGATCGAAGTACTCGTGGGATACGTCCGACGACGGGACATCATGCGGGGTCTCGAACCCAAGTATCTCGTCGTACAGCCGCTCGAGTACCGCAAGAAACTGTTCGATGTCGCCGTCGATCCCAATCTCTCGGAACTCTCGTACGATCGGGTGATCACGGGTATTCGAGAGCAGGCGAGCCGGCCGGTGAGCGACGTCATGCAGCCAATCGAGGCCGTGCTGCAAGCCGACGATCACATCATGAAGGCCATTTACGAAATGGTCTCGCAGGACCTGACGCTGATTCCCGTCGTCGACGGGAAGCAGCTCGTGGGCGTGGTTCGCTCCGTCGAGTTGTTCCACGAGCTCGTGCAGGTGCTGCGGCACTAGGAGCGGTCAGGCGGCCGCTTAGAGGGTCATATGGCACATGACGCGTTGGCCCCAACCGTCAGAGTCGCAGATTCCCGGACGGCTGCCCCCCCCGCCCCGCCGGAAGCCGTCCGTCCCAAGTCCCTTCCCGGCCCGCGGCGGACCGACTGGAAGCGCACGGCGTGTATCCTGATCGGGGCCGCGCTCTTCCTGGCGGTGTATCTGGCT
>JAOUDR010000280.1 GCA_029859185.1 Gemmatimonadota bacterium | reverse complement strand
GGCGTCTCGTGGTGGCGAAGTAGAAGTCACCAGGCCCCTGCGCCCGCGGCAGCACCGCATCGGCCCACGAGGGGCGATACGCGTCCAGCAACGAGTCGGCGAGCGCGCGCTGGAACAGCATGGACGGTGCACCAAACCAGACGTCGGCCTGCGGATTTGCCCGCTCGGACCGCACCCGGTCGAGCACGTCCTGCGACCCCATGTCGAGCCACCGGATGTCCACGTCCGGGTTCTCGGCCTCGAAGGTCTGCTCTGCCAGCTTCAATAACCCCGGGCCATGCGGAGAGTAGACGACGACGGGTGTCCGGGGGTCGGCGGTGCAGGCTGAGAGGAGAATGAGCAGAATCGAAGGGACGACGGGATGACGGGATGACGGGATGACGGGATCGCCGGCGGACGAGAGCACGTTCCGCCGTTCCGCCGTTCCGCCGTTCCGCCAACTACGGATGCGACTCACTATTCAGACCCAAGAGATTGAAGAACAACCGGAACGCCCCCGGGACACCTGCCGGGAGCGCGCGGAAAAAGCTGAGACCCGTATAGACGTAGGTGCCGCGCCCCACGGGGGCAACCAGCAATCCACCACGCACCGGCTGCTGCCCCGGGTCCTGCATCTCGAGTAGTGGTGTGTAGGCCGCATCCCAGGTGCCGGCGAAGTAGAGCCCTCGCTCCTGCGGCCAACCCTCCCAATCCGCGGGCCCGATCCTGTTGGGGGCCCGAAACGCGGCGTGGGACGGATCGAGCACGGTCACCGGCGACGTCTCATCCGTGATCCGATCGTGCGGCCGCCGAATCTCGATCGGGTAGGGCGCGAACCCGCCCCGGACGAACTCGTACTGTTGATACTGCACGAGGAGATGCCCGCCGTTCCGGACCCACGCCAGCAGCAGGTCATTGTGCGCCACGAGCGCCGAGTCGGTCTCGTAGGCCCGGCTGCCGATCACGATGACGTCGTAGGCCGTGAATTCGCCGCGGGCCAGCGCGGTCGCGTCGATCAGGTGCACCGGCAGGCCGGCGCGCTCCAGGGCCTCGGGCACGCGATCGGATGTCCCGCGGACATAGCCAATTTGCCGCGTCTCCGGCCGCCGCGCATCGGCGATCCGCACGCGGCTCTCCGCACGATGCTCCCACACGGTTGGGCGAATGTGGGGGTACGTGATGGGCGTGGCACCATCGGTGTAGACGCCCGCGTCGGTCACCGCCGACGCATGCACGCTGGCGTCCCCGACGCCGGCCGCGGGAGGGCGGCGGACGCGCACCGTCAGCGACGCCGTCTCATCCCGGTGCGTGAGCACGAACGGTTGGGGCACCACCGTCGGCCAGCCGTCAATCGCCAGTCGCACCTCACCGCGCGTCGGGTCGGCGGCGTGATGGTGGAGGGTGACCATGAACTCCAGGGGGAGCGTGTCGTGGATCGACCAGAGTACGGTATCGGGATCAAGCGCCACTTCAACCCGTGGCACGACCGCCAGCGGATACCGCCGTTCGCCCACGGCCTGATCCTGCTCTCGGAACGTCACTTCCCGCTCGAGCACCACGCGCGCGCCCCCAATGGTCAGCCGGTATCGTGCGATCAGGGCAGGTGGGCCATCGGGCAGACCGCGGACGGCAGGGGCCACGTCGTTCCAGTCATAGAGCCCGCCGAGGAGCGGTCGACTCGTGAAGTAGGGCCGCGTCGGTCCGGCACCATGCGGCACGCGGACCAATCCGCGAGCGGATCCGGCGACCCCGGGGGCGAGCACGGTCTGCGTCGGTGTGACGGCGTGCTGCGTGGTCCATCCCGTGGCGGCCGGTATGATGGTCGCAGCCGGCCAGTCCATCGCGCGGGTCCCACCGTTGAAGACCTCCAATTCGATCGCGCCTTCTTCACCCGGCACGAGTTGCGCCCGCTCGGCGCGCGCATCCACCAGCACACCCGCGGCAATGGCCAGCGCCTCGGACAGCAGGCGCTCGTTGGCCGCGGAGCCTCCCTCCGCGCGCACCCGAGCCAGGGCGGCCGCCAAGACGGGCACGGCCCGACCGAGCGTCGCCGGCCCGACGGCGGACCGCAGTGAGTCGGCCAACCGTGTGAGCCACGAAGTGCCCGCCGGTATGCCACCGAACAGCCCGTCGTCAGGGGCCGCAGCGACGCGCGTCTGCTCGAGGGCCAGTCGAGCTTCGGTGGGCCCGATGCGTTGCAACACCCCAAAGCCCTGCGAGCGATGCTGGCTCCGGCTGGCCATCGCGATCTGGCCGAGCGTCTGACCGGACCCGGGATCGACGCCGGCAGCCGGCAGCGTCACCGTGCCACCGTCCGGACTGAACCGGCGCGACGCATACAGCTTGAGCGGCTCCCACGTGCCGAGACCCTCCTCGGCCTGGAGCTCCGGGAACGTCGCCGCGTCGCCGGCGACCGCGAACGCGCGGCGCGCCATCACGCCACTCATCTGGTGCTGCCCATGCCCGTCCCGCGGCGTTCCCGAGAACACCGCGACCACGACGTGCGGCCGGAACCGCCGGATGACCCGCACCACATCCTTGAGCACCGTGTCCGGCCGCCAGAACCGCTCGGTCTCGGCCAGTTCACGGGTGTATCCGAAATCGAATGCCCGGGTGAAGAACTGCTGCGCCCCGTCAATCGCCCGCGCCGCCAGCAGCTCCTGCGTGCGGACGAGCCCGAGCGCAACCCCCAGCTCCGGGCCGATGAGGTTCTGTCCGCCTTCGCCGCGCGACAGCGCGAGATAGGCGGCATCAGCCCCGTACCCGCGAGCCACGAGCGTCAGCAGACCGGTGTCTTCGTCATCCGGATGCGCGGCAATCACCAGCAGGCGCCGCGGCTCGGCAAGCCGCTGCAGCAGGCGGTCGAACCGGGCACTCCCGCCGTTCGACGGTGGGTGAAGCGGACCGCCCTGCCCCGCGAGGGGCGGGGAGGTGACGGCCAGGAACAGGAGAGCGAGGGCGCGCAGCCTAGGCAGCGGCCTGCCGCGCCACGACGATCGAGCGAAGCCGCTCGGCGCCGGCGTTCTGCGCATCGCCAAACGGTCGCGGATGGCCGACGGGATCGAGCACCACGGCGGGACAGATGAAATCGTACTTGTACGCAAACACCTTCTCCTTCACCGCCTGCGTCGTGACCGCTGCCGCGACGAAGATACGCGCCGCGCCCGCCGCCCGTGCACTGTGGGCCGCCGCAAGCAGTTTCCACGGGGTCACTGCCTGCCCATCGATCACCACGACGTTCTCTCCCGCCAATGATCGCAACTGCCGCTGACCGCGGAACAGCAGGCGCTCGGACTTCACGGCTCGGCGCGCGCGATCGATCGCGTCATGCAGCGGATCCATCTGGTCGAAGCCGGGCTGAAACATCCGGTCGATCACGGCCTCGGCGTCCTCGGCGATCGCGCCGATGATGCCGTGGTCCCCCAACCGCACGTGCGCCCCCACGATGACGTCGAATGCCGACGCCGTCCCCTTGGCCGCGCTGGCGGCAATCTCGACCCCCGTGGGCGTCACGCCCAGCAGCACCAGGGGCGGCTCACACCGCTGATACAGGAGCCGACCCAAGGTGGCACCGGCGTACGACCGGGACGGATACAGGGGAGGGGCTTCGGCGGCGGTCACGCGCCCAATCTTGCGTGTCGCTCGCATCGGCGCAACGGGCGCAACCCGGCCCAACACCGGTGGTTACGTATATTGCAGCACCAACTGGTTTCACGCCGGCCGAGTGGGAGCGGCCGCTTCATCGAGAGGATCGCACCATGACGACGGTAGCACCGAAGCCCACAGCCGAGGGCCCGCCCGCTGCTGGCGTGAGCGAGCGGGAGGCACGGGCGGTCGCCGAAGCGGCACGGCAGCAGGAGTGGGAGCGGCCGAGCTTCGTGCGCGAGTTGTTCGCCGGCCGGTTCGATCTGGATCTGATCCATCCGTTCCCGATCGCCGACCCGAGCGAACTCGAACGCGCCCAACCTTGGCTCGACAAGCTCGAGCGGTTCATGCTGGACGAGGTGGACTCGGTCGCCATTGACCGGAATCGGCAGATCCCGCCCGAGGTCGTCGAGGGGCTCCGCGCGCTCGGTGCGTTTGGCATCAAGATCCCGCAGGAGTATGGCGGTCTCGGATTCTCTCAGACCGTCTACAATCGCGCCATGGGCATCGTCGGCAGTCTCGACGGCTCGGTGGCGACCCTGCTCTCCGCCCACCAGTCGATTGGCGTCCCGCAGCCACTCAAGCTGTTCGGCACCCCGGAACAGAAACAGCAGTACCTCCCCCGGCTCGCCAAGGGGGAGATCAGCGCGTTCGCCCTCACGGAGACGTCGGTGGGGTCGGACCCGGCGCGCATGGAAGCCACCGCGGAACTCTCCCCGGACGGGACGCACTATGTCCTGAACGGTGAGAAGCTCTGGTGCACCAACGGGACCATCGCCGACATCATGGTGGTCATGGCCAAGACGGGTGACCGGAAGATCACCGCGTTCATCGTGGAGAATGCGTGGCCCGGGGTCGAGGTGACGCACCGCTGTCACTTCATGGGACTCAACGGGATCGAGAATGCGGCGCTCAAGTTCACGAACGTCAAGGTGCCCAAGGAGAACGTGCTGCTGGGTGAGGGGAAGGGCCTCAAGCTCGCCCTGGTCACCCTGAATACCGGGCGCCTGACGATCCC
>JAOUDR010000279.1 GCA_029859185.1 Gemmatimonadota bacterium | reverse complement strand
CTCGCGGAGCCCTTTCTGGTGCTCGCGACGCAGAACCCGATCGAGCAGGAGGGGACCTACCCGCTGCCCGAAGCGCAGCTCGACCGGTTCATGTTGAAGATCCACGTCGATTACCCGAGCCGCGACGAGGAGAAAGAGATCCTCTGGCGGATGGCGGGGGGGCAGCCGATCCCGATCGAACCCGTGGCCGAAGCCGAAGACCTGATGGCGCTCCGCCACGCGATCGCCGAGTTGTACATGGACCAGAAGATCGTGGACTACGTGGTGGATGTCGTGCGAGCCACGCGGGAACCGCAGCGGGTGGGGCTCCACGACGTGAAGCCGTTGATCGCCTACGGGGCGAGTCCCCGGGCGTCGATCTACCTCGCGCAGGCCGCCCGTGCCCATGCCTACCTCCGAGGCCGGACCTACGTCGTTCCCGAAGACGTGAAGGCGATGGCGCCGGATGTGCTGCGGCATCGGGTGCTCCTGACGTTCGAGGCCGAGGCCGAGGACGTTACCTCCGACCAGGTCATCACCAAGATCCTGGAGACGGTCGCGGTCCCGTGACCCGTGATGCGCGGGTGGTCGGCCCCGACGTCCTGCGCCAGGTACGCTTCATCGAACTCCGGGCCCGGCGCCTCATGACCTCCCTCTTCTCCGGCGCCTACCGGTCGGTGTTCCGGGGGCAGGGGATCGAGTTCGCCGAGGTCCGGGCGTACGAGCACGGTGATGACTACCGGGCCATCGACTGGAACGTGTCGGCGCGGATGGGCTCCCCCTATGTGAAGACCTACGAGGAGGAGCGCGAGCTCACGTTGTTCCTCGTCGTCGATCGCTCCGGATCGGTGGCGTTCGGCGGACCGCGCACCAAGGCCGACGTGGCGGTCGAGGTCGGGGCCGTGCTGGCCCTCGCGGCGGCGCGCCAGAACGATCGCGTGGGCGCGTTGGTGTTCGCGGACGAGGTCGAACAGGTAATCCCCCCCGCGAAGGGGCGACGGCACGTGCTGCGCGTCATCCGTGACCTGTTGGCGTTCGCGCCGTCCGGTCGCGGCACGAACCTCGGGGCGGCTCTGGGCTATGCCGGCCAGCTCCTGGGCCATCGCGCAATCGTGGTCGTCCTCTCGGATTTCCGCGCGGACGGGTGGGAGCTTCCGCTCCGTCGCCTCGCCGGCCGCCACGAGGTCGTGGCCATCACCGTCGATGACCCGCGGGAGCTCGAGTTCCCTGATGCTGGCTGGATCGAGTTGGAGGACGCCGAGACCGGTGCGCGGACCCTGGTGGACACGTCGGACGCCGGGGGACGGATGCGCCTGCGGATTGCCGCCGAAGAGGGCCGGATGGCACGCGCGCGGGCGCTCCAGCGCGTCGGCGTCGACCATATTCCGCTCGTGACCCATCAGCCGTACGCCCAGGCGCTGCATGCGGCGTTCGCGCGCCGCGCGCGGCGGCTGCAACGGTGATGCTGCTGCTCGCGCTTGTCGCGGCGCTCCAGGGAACGCCGTGGGTGGCGACCCCGCAGGGCGCGACCGTGGGCGATACCATCGTGCTCGAGCGGATCGTGCCGGTCGCCCCTGGGACCCACGGGCGGACCCGCGAACTCGACGCGAGCGAGGTGGTCGAGCCGCTTGGCGTGCCGACGGTCGTCTCGGTCGCCACCGGTCTGCGGGTCCGACATGTGATCGCGCTGTTCACCCCGGGGGTGCACGCCGTGTCCATGCCGGCCATCGAGGTGTTGCATCCTGATGGCACGGTGGAGGTCGTCCTCGGCGACACCGCGCTGGTGCGGGTAGCGGCGGTGATTCCCGACAGTATGGAGACGCCGGTCCCCATGCCGTCACAGGCGCCGCTGGCCCGTCCCGTCCGACGGCCGGGACGGGCAGCCGCGCCGGTCGTGGGGGTCCTTGTTCTTCTGGCGGTGTGGCTGGCCTGGTGGCGCAGGACGGCGCGCGAGGTGGCGCGCCCGCCCGAACCGGCGGCGGTCCTCGAACTGCCACTCATGCGGTGGTTGGCCTCGGGTGAGCGGCGAGCGGTGGCGACGGTCGCCGTCCACCGGCTTCGCACGGCGGTGGCCGATGCGGTGCCTGACGCAGACCGCGCCACCACCGCATCGGAATGGCAGGCGATCGTAGCCGCCGCACAGCCGGCGTGGCCGGTGGCCGAGCTCGCGGACATCCTGCGTGCGCTGGAACGCGCGCGCTTCGCGCCGATCGGTGCTGACGATCTCGTCGAACTCGTCGACCGAGCGGACGTCGCACTCGCGGCACTGCAGTCCGGGGAGAGCCAGGCCTGATGCTGTTCGCGCGGCCACTCCTGTTGCTGCTGCTGGCGCTCCTGCCGGTGTGGTGGTGGCGACGCACCCACGCTCGCCGACCGGCGGCCCGGTTCAGTGACTTGCGGCCCGTGCAGGGGGTGGGTCGGGCACGCCGGTGGATCGGCGAGTTGCCGGCCGGGTTCCGCACGTTGGCCCTCGGGGCGTGGATCGTGGCGGCCGCCGGGCCGCAGGGCGGCTCGGACACGGTGCAGGAAACCAGCGAGGGTATCGCCGTCGTGTTGGCGGTGGACGTTTCGAGCAGCATGCTCGCCGAGGACTTCGCTCCGTCGAACCGGCTGGATGTGGCGCGCGACCGGTCGGTGGCGTTCGTCCGGGGACGGCTGTACGACCGCATCGGGTTGGTGTCCTTTGCCGGGGAAGCCCTCACCAAGGTGCCGATCACGACCGACTACGCCGTCCTCGAACAGGCGATCCTCGATCTGCGCATCGGCGAACTCGACGACGGGACGGCCATCGGGACGGCCATCGCGATCGCTGCCAACCGCCTGCGGCGCGCGGAGGGCGCGAGCAAGGTGGTCGTGCTCCTGACCGACGGGGAGAACAACCGGGGCCGGGTGGATCCGCGTACCGCGGCCGTCGCGGCCAAGGAATTCGGCGTGCGGATCTACACGATCGGGGTCGGTACGCAGGGCGAGGCGCGGCTGCCCATCGGGCGCGGACCTGGCGGGCAGCTGCGGTACCAGACGATGCCGGTGCGGCTCGACGAGCCGCTCCTGCGCGATGTTGCCGAAATGACCGGCGGACGCTACTTCCGCGCAACGGACGGGGCGGCGCTCAGTCGGATCTTCGAGCAAATCGACCAGTTGGAAAAGGCACCCGTCCTGGTGACGCGCTATCGGAACGTCGAGGAAGAGTACCGGGCACCGGTGCTCGTGGGACTTGGGGCACTGGCCCTCGAACTCCTCGTGGCGGCGACGATCGTGGTGCGGATCCCCTAGATGCAATTCGACGCCCCGTGGTTCCTGATCGTGGCGCCCGTGGTCGCCATCCTGTTCGCGCTCCTCGCCTGGGGTGGGCGGCGGGCACGGCTCGCGCGCGCTCGGCGGTGGTCTCAGGAGTTGGGTGCCCGCGCTCGGAGGGAGAACCGGTTGACGTGGTTCGTCATTGCCCTGGCCGCCGCCGCGGCGACCGTGGCCCTGGCGGGACCGCGGTGGGGTCGCCGGGTCGTCGAGAGCACCTTGCCGGCGCTCGATCTGGTCATTGCGGTCGATCTGTCGCGCTCGATGCTCGCGGAGGACGTCGCGCCATCGCGTCTCGGGCGCGCGCAGCAGCAGGTCCGACGCATGCTCCACGATCTGGCCGGTGATCGGGTCGGATTGATCGGGTTCGCCGGACGCAGTTTCATCCTGGCACCGCTCACCGCCGATGCCAGCGCGCTACATCTCCTCGTGGACGCGTTGCACCCGGATCAGCTCAGCGCCGGCGGCACCGACCTTGGAGCGGCGCTGCGGCAGGGACGGGAACTGCTGCTCGCGAGCGATCGCGTGGCCGATCGCGTCCTCGTGATGTTCACCGACGGTGAGGCACATGATTCGCTCGCCGCCGCGGTGGCGGAGGCCGATCGGCTGCGGCGCGATGGAGTGCGACTCGTCCTCGTGGCGGAAGGCAGCGATACGCCGACGCGCATCCCGATTCGCGATGCGGCCGGCACCCTCGTCGGGTATCACACCGATGAGGACGGAGGCGAGGTGCAGACGTCTCGCCGCGACGACGTGCTGACGGCCGTGGCCGATGCTGGCGAGGGGGTGTTCGTCGCTGCCGGGCTCGAGGATCAGTCGGGTGCGGTCCGCGACCTCGTGGTGGGCTTCAAGCGGGCACCCGTCCGGACGGCGACGACCCGGCACGAACTGCCGCGCGCTTGGGTGCCGATCCTCGGGGCGCTTGGCGTGCTGTTGCTGCATGCGTTCACGCGGCGCACCGCCGCCCTGGTTGGGCTGGCGCTGGTGACGCTCACGGCGGGCGCGGCGTCGGCCCAGGCGCCGGCAAACGTGGCCGACGCGGCGTGGCGCGCGGGGCGGTTTGGCGATGCGGCCCGGTTGTATCTGGAACAGGCACGCCGTGGGGTGGGCGGTGACACGGCGTGGTTCAATGCGGGTACCGCGCTCCTCGCCTTGGCCCCGGATGCGCAGACGCGCGACGTGCTCGCTCGGGCGGCCCGCACCCTGGACCCGGAGATCCGCTTCCGCGCCGTGTACAATCTGGGCCTGCTGGCGTTGCGCTTGGCGGACCAGGATTCCGCTGGGCGTGCCGGCCACCTTGCCGAAGCCCGGACCCGGTACCGCGAAGCCCTGCTCTTGAAACCCGGTCACGCCGGCGCCAAGTGGAACCTGGAACTGGCGATGG
>JAOUDR010000007.1 GCA_029859185.1 Gemmatimonadota bacterium | reverse complement strand
CGGTATCGGCCAGGACCTCCTGGTGATCCTTGAGGTTCTCACCGTACTTCTGCGCCGCAAACCCGAGCGCCGCGACACAGGTCTTCTTCATCGCGTTCACGAGATTCGTCTGCTCCTCGAGGTATCCCGGCTCTCCGGCATCCTCGAACGACGGGGGTCCGAGCAGATCGTCGGCGATCTGCTTGGCCGCCGAGAAGAAGGGCAGCTCCTTCTTCAGCGCCTTCTTGAGGATCATGCCCGGAATCAGCATCCGGTTGATTTCGTTCGTGCCCTCGAAGATCCGGTTGATGCGCTCGTCCCGGTACACCTGCTCCAGCGGATAGTCCTCGCAGAAGCCGTATCCCCCCAGCATCTGGAGCCCTTCTTCGGCCGCCAGGGCCAGGGCCTCGCTCGCGAACACCTTGATGATCGAGCACTCGATGGTGAAGTCCTCGACCCGCGCGATGGTCTGTCGGTCGTAGTCGGCGGCCGTGGAGTCCAGGCTCCCAATGGCCTGATCCATGAGACCGGCGGTGCGGTAGACCATGGACTCGGCCACGAACGTGCGGGCCGCGATGTCGCCGATTTTGGCCCGTATCAGGCCGAACGAGCTCAGCGGTCGCCCGAACTGGTGTCGCTGATTCACGTAGGGGATCACGTGTTCCAGCGTGAACTTGCAGCCGCCCACCGTGGCGGCCCCCAGCTTGAAGCGGCCGACGTTCAGGATGTTGAACGCCACGACGTGCCCGCGCCCGATCTCGCCCAGCACGTTCTCCGCCGGGACCAGCGCGTTCTCCAAGATCACCGCACACGTGGACGAGCCCTTGATGCCCATCTTCTTTTCCTCGGGCCCAACCGTGAGGCCCGGCGTGTCCCGGTCCACGATGAACGCCGTGAACTTCTCGCCGTCCACCTTGGCGAAGATGATGAACACATCGGCATAGCCGGCGTTGGTGATGTACTGCTTGGTGCCGGTGAGCGCGTAGTGGGTCTTCTCCGCGTTGAGGATGGCCGTGGTCCGCGCGGCCAGCGCATCGGAGCCGGAACCGGGCTCGCTGAGCGCGTAACACCCCACCAGTTCGCCGGTGGCGAGCTTGGGTAGATACCGCTCCTTCTGCGCGTCGGTCCCGAAGTAGACGATGGGGAGCGTGCCGATGCCGGTGTGGGCGCCGTGCGTGGCCGCGAAGCTCCCCGCCCAGGCCATGTGCTCGCACACGAGCATCGTCGTGGCCTTCTCCGCACCCATGCCGCCGTACGCCTCGGGCACGTCTACGGACAGGAGGCCGGCCTCGCCCGCCTCGTGGAGCAGGCGTTTGCCGAGCTCCACCTTCTTCTGGAACTCCAGCTCCTCGCGGAGCGGCATGACGCTCCGCTCGACGAACTCGCGGACCGTGTCGGCGATCATGCGCTGCGTTTCGTCGAAGTCCTCGGGTGTAAAGACATCGGCGGGCGCCGTGGCGTCCAGCAGGAACTGGCCCCCGGTGGCGTGCGTCTTCTCGATGAGCATGTCGATCTCCTTTCTGCCGGCGCCCGCTCAGGCGGCTTCGAAAATGCCGGCGGCACCCATCCCGGTGCCGATGCACATGGTGACCATCGCGTACCGTCCCTTGCGCCGCCGCAGCTCATGGAGCGCGGTCGCCGTGAGCTTGGCCCCCGTGCAGCCGAGCGGGTGGCCGAGCGCAATGGCCCCGCCGTTCGCGTTGAGGCGCGGATCGTCGGCGTCGAGCCCCAGACCCTTGACGACCGCGAGGCTCTGGGCGGCGAACGCCTCGTTCAGCTCGATCACGTTCATGTCGGCGAGCTTGAGGCCGAACCGCTTGAGGACCTTCGGCACCGCCTCGACCGGCCCGATCCCCATGATCTCGGGCGGCACGCCGGCCACGGCGTAGCCCACCCAGCGCGCCAGTGGCTCGAGCTTCAGCTCGGCGGCAATCTCGGGCGTGGTCAGCAGCACGGCGGCGGCGCCGTCGGTCATCTGGCTGGCATTCCCCGCGGTCACCGTGCCGCCCTGCAGGAACGCGGGCTTGAGCTTGGCCAGCGCTTCCATCGTGGTGTCGGCCCGGGGGCCCTCGTCCCGGTCCAGCACCATCTCGCGTACCACCGGCTTGCCGGTGGGGCCCGGGTCGCTCACCGCCGTGGTCACCGGCACCAGCTCGGCGTCGAACTTCCCGCCCTGCTGCGCGGCCACGGCCTTCATGTGGCTGTGAAACGCAAACGCGTCCTGTGCCTCGCGGCCGATCTTGTCCCGCTCGGCGAGCCGCTCCGCCGTGAGACCCATGTTGAGATAGGTCCCGGGCGCCTCGGCTACCATCGTGGGATTGGGCAGGTAGCGCATCCCGCCCATGGGCACCAGAGTCATGGATTCGACGCCGCCGGCAATGGCGATGTCCACCTGCCCCAGCGCGATCTCGGCCGCCGCCACGTTGATGCTCTCCAGACCCGACGAGCAGAACCGGTTCACGGTCATCCCGGGCACCGTGTACGGCAGACCGGCCAGCAGGACCATGTTGCGGCCCACGTTCATTCCCTGTTCGCCTTCCGGCATGGCACACCCCACGATCACGTCGCCGACACGTGCCGGGTCCAGGTTCGGGGCGCGTTCGAGCAGCGCACGAATTACCGCCGCTCCGAGGTCGTCAGGCCGCGTCTGCCGGAACGTCCCCTTCTTTGCGCGCCCACCGGGGGTCCGGAGCGCCAGGGCCACCACCACGTCTCTCATGGCTCTCTCCTTCCTGCCTCAGTTGCGCAGGGGCTTGCCGGTCTTGAGAATCGCTTGCATGCGCTCGAGGCTTTTCCGCTCACCGCACAACCGCAGGAAGCTCTCGCGCTCGAGGTCGAGCAGGTGTTGGGCGGAGACCGTCGTGGGTCCAGGGACGTCGCCGCCACTCAGGATCCGTCCCAGCTCCCGCGCGATCTTGCGATCGTGCTCGGTGATGAACCGGCCCTGCTCCATGTTGAACAGCACCGACTCCACGAGCGCGACTCCGGCCCGCCCCATCACCGGAATGCTCCGGTCGGCGCGCGCCGGCTCGAACCCCGCCTGCGCCATGGCCAGCGCGAGGTCCTTGGCGTCGGCAATCCGATGGTCGCCGTTCATGGACCAGCTGTCCTGGTGGCGGAGGAACCCCACGTCGCGTGCCTCGTCCGCCGACGTGGCCACCTTGGCCATGCCGATCGTCTCGAACGTCTTCCGCAGCGCCGGATACACGTCGGTGGGATCGGGCAGGGCAGCCACGTTGCGGGCATAGAGTCGCATGCAGCCGCCGCCGGCCGGTACCACGCCCGCGCCCAGCTCGACCAGTCCGATGTAGGTCTCGGCCGCGGCCCGGATGGCGTTGCCCGCCATCGTGACTTCGCACCCCCCGCCCAGGGCGAGACCGTGCGGTGCGATGACCACCGGGACCGCGCACTGCTCGAGCCGGTCGGTGGCCGTCTGGAACTGGCGAACGATGAGATCGATGTCGTCCCAGTTCCCCTCCTGCGCCTCCATGAGCAGCAGCATCAGGTTGGCGCCGGCGCTGAAGTTCTCGCCCTGGTTGGCCACGACCAGCGCCTGCCCCTGCGTCTCTGCTTCCTTGCAGGCCGTCATGATCATGGAGATGGTGTCCTGCCCGATCACGTTCATCTTCGAGTGGAACTCGAGGCAGAACACGCCGTCACCCAGGTCCAGCAGGCTCGCACCGGGGTTGTGTCGGATCTCCTTGCCGGCCTGTCGCAGGCTCTCGAGGTCGTAGACGCGCGCGTCCGACGGCAGCGGGGCCAGCACGCCGGTCGTGGCGGTGGGTGCCCGCAGCGCGCCGTTCTCTCGCTGGTACAGCGATTCTGCGCCGGTGCAGTACAACGAGGTGAGCCACTCGGGCAGCTGGTACTTGTCGGCCTGGAGCCGCTCGGTGATGGCACGGAATCCCAGCGCGTCCCAGATCTCGAACGGACCCAGGGTCCAGTTGAATCCCCAGCGGACCGCCCGATCCACCGCGGAGATGTCGTCGCAGATCTCCCCAATCCGCATGGCGGCATAGGAGAGCGAGGCCGCGAGCATCTTCCACGCGGCTTCGGCCGCGCGTCCCTTGCCGGCGATGAGCTTCGCGAGACGCTCGGTGGGATCGTCGATCGTCTTGAGCGCTTCCAGCTCGGGGAACGACGCCTTCTGCTTGTCGCGGAACTCGAGCGTCGCGAGATCAAGCGTCAGCACGGTGCTGCCGTCGCCGCCCTTGACCTTCTTGTAGAACCCGGCGCCGCTCTTCCGGCCGAGCAGACCCTTCTGCACCATCTGCTTGAGAAAGTCGGGCGCCGCGAACATCTCCCGACTCTCGTCGTCCGGCGCGTTGTCGTAGACGTTGGCGGCGACGTGCAGGAAGGTGTCGAGTCCCACCAGGTCCGCGAGACGGAACGTGGCCGTTTTGGGCCGTCCCATGGCGGGTCCGGTGAGCGCGTCCACCTCTTCGACCGTGAGCCCCATGTCCAACATGACCTGGAGGGTGACCATTACCGCGTGCACCCCAACGCGATTGGCGATGAAGTTGGGCGTGTCCTTGGCTGGAACGATCCCTTTCCCCAACCGCATCCCCGCGAACTCGCCCACCGCCGCCAGCACCTCGGGTGCCGTCTCCGCGGCGGGGATGACCTCGAGGAGCTTCATGTACCGCGGCGGATTGAAGAAGTGCGTGCCGAGGAACCGGGGCTTCAGGTCGTCGGGCAGCACCGCGGCCATTGCGGCCAGGGAGAGGCCCGAGGTGTTGCTGGAGAGGATCGCGTCGGGGGCCAGGTGCGGGGCGGCCGCCGCCAGGACCTTCTTCTTGATGTCGAGGTCTTCCTTGACCACCTCGACTACCCAGTCCGCTTCCTTGAGACGCGCCATGTCGTCGGTGAAGTTCCCGATCTCGATCAGACCGAGCCGCGCCGGCGTGAACAGCGGGGCCGGTTTGGCCTTGAGCAGCGCCTGCACCGACTCCGCGGCAATCCGGTCGCGTACCGCTCGATCCTCGAGCGTGCGCCCCGCGGCCTTCTCGGCGTCGGTGAGGTCCTTCGGGATGATGTCCAGCACGAGTGAGGGGATACCGGCGTTGGCGAAATGCGCCGCGATGGCGCTACCCATTACGCCGGATCCGAGGACGGCGACCTTCCGGACGTTCCGCTTCATGGGGACTCCCGGCTTGCGAAAATGAATACCTATTCAGTACGCTAGCAGTAGCCGGGACCGCTGTCAACACGTGGTGGAACCGTGGCGGTGGCGGTGGCTTTCAGGTTCTGGATCGGACTCGTAGCGAGGTGCGAGGGGCAAGGGCGCACGGGGATTGTGAAATGGGAATAATCTGAGTCAGTATTCATTAATTGAGTCCCCGGTCAGGGAGATGCGGTGACCGCCACGCGGAGGGAAGCCAAGCGGCAGCGGATCCTGGATGCCGCGATCGTGGAGATTGCGCGTCGCGGCTACTACGGCACCACGGTCGCGACGATCGCCGGTCGGGCCGGCGTGGCCGACGGGACCATTTACCTCTATTTCAAGAGCAAGGAAGCGATTCTCGTCTCGATCTTCGAGCGCGCGATGCAGCGGTTCATCGACGAGGCACGCGGGATCGTGGAAGACGCGCAAGCGGGCGCCGAGGAGAAACTCCGTCGCCTGATCGAGCTGCATCTGACGCTGTTGGGGGCGGACCGCGATCTGGCGGTGATCTTCCAGGTGGAGTTCCGGCACACGCTCCATGTGCTGGAGCTGCTCTCCCGCAGTCGTCTCCAGGAGTATCTCGGGCTCATCGCGAGCATCGTGGACGAGGGCAAGCGCGACGGCGTCTTCCGCGCCACCGTCGACGCCTCGTTTACCGCCAAGATCGTCTTCGGTGTGCTGGACGAGATGGCTACCGATTGGGTGCTGGCCAAGAAGAACACGCGTATGGCGGCGCGGGTGGGGCCCGCGTGCGACCTGCTCCTTGGGGGGCTGCGCCGCCCGTAGCGCCCGCGGATACCAGCCCTGAACCGCGGGCGGGGCACGGCTCGGGCAGACAGGCTGGGTGGGGAGGACCGTGACCACCTACTTCCAGGCGTCCGGCGTCGAGGTCGCGATCTGGATCCCGCCGCTCGTTGCGCTCGCGGTCTCGTTCTGCACCTCCATGGGTGGCGTGTCGGGCGCCTTCCTTCTTCTTCCGTTTCAGGTGTCGGTCCTGGGGTACACGGCACCTTCGGTCAGTGCCACGAACCAAGTGTTCAACGTGGTGGCCATCCCCGGTGGCGTGTGGCGGTATGTCCGCGAGGGGCGGATGATATGGCCCCTGTGCCTGATCGTCCTCGCGGGCAGTCTGCCGGGGACGCTGGTTGGGGCCCTCACCCGGATCACGTATCTGCGGGATCCGGGGCTCTTCAAGGTGTTCGTAGCGCTGGTGCTCCTGTACGTCGGCGGTCGGATGATTCGCGACCTGACGCGCGCGCAGGCGCGGAGTCAGAAGTCGGCCGTGGTGGAGCGGCACTTCCAGACGCTGGCACGCCATCAGCGCCAGGAGCCGATGTCCCCAGATCAGCTCCCGGCGGTGGTGGTGCGGACGTTCACGTCACGGCGAACCAGCTACGAGTTCTGCGGAGAGCGATTCGAGTTCTCCACCATCGGTGCCGTAGCCCTGAGCTTCGGCGTGGGGATCGTCGGCGGGATCTACGGCATCGGGGGCGGTGCCGTAATCGCACCGCTGCTCGTCGCGTTCTTCGGGCTCCCCGTGTACACGATTGCCGGCACGACGCTCTTGAGCACTTTCGTGACCTCGGTGGCCGGTGTGGGGATCTACCAGGGGCTCGCGCTGTTCCACCCCACGCAATCCATTGCCCCTGACTGGCCACTCGGGCTGCTGTTCGGCGTGGGGGGCTTGGCGGGCATGTACCTGGGGGCCCGTTGTCAGAAGTACATCCCCTCCCGGGCCATCAAGTGGATGTTGAGCGCCGTCATCCTCTTCATTGCCGGGAAGTACTTGCTCGATCTCCGCCTGCTGTGAGCCGTGCCCTCGGCATCCGACTCGAGGGCGAGCTCCGTGAGTCGTGCGGCGCCTGCATGGGGATGGTCCGCCGCCGCACTCTTCACGCCTCCGTCTCCCACCTCGGTTCCAGCTCCACACCGAGTCCGTCGGCAATACGGTTCACGAAGGCGTAGTACGCGGTGACGGCGCAGATGTCGTGGATGCCGCGATGGTCGAACCCCGCGGCGCGAAGCCCCGCAACGTCGGCGCTCCCCAGGGTCGCCGGTGTGTGGGTCAGTTTCACCGCGTAGTCGAGCATCACCCGATCCGCCGCGGTGAGGTCTGCTGTCCGGTAGTCCCGCCCGAGTTGGTCGACGAGCGCACGTGCGTCCGCCGCCGACTGGCCCGAGAGCGCGAGGAGCTTACGGAGACCCGCTTGGGTGCTGGCCAAGAAGCACACGCGTATGGCGGCGCGGGTGGGGCCCGCGTGCGACCTGCTCCTTGGGGCGCTGCGGCGGCCGTAGGGCGTTGCGGGCGGCCCCGCGGCAGGCAAAGCCGGATCAATTGATCGGAGATCGCGTCGCAGGTCGTTGAGGAGTTCATGCTCCGTTGTTGAGGAGTTCATGCTCTTAGCGATAGCATTCACGGCGGGACGAGTCGAAGCCCGGCCGCGCCGCCGTCGGCTGATTGCCTTACGGGCTTCGGGAACGTCGGTTCCATGGGCGGTGGGTGGGGGTGGCCATGGGCGGTGGCAGACGGCGTGGCTCCGGTGGAGGCGCGGTGACGTTGGCTCCCGTGTCGCGGTCGACGGCTGCGGGTGAGAGCCGCCATTACCGCGAGTTGTTCCGCCATACGCTCAGCCGGCAGATTCTGCTCTACTTCATGCCGCTGCTCCTGCTGGCGGTCTTCTTCCACATCCAGTACAGACACCTGCTGCGGGAGAGTGCCCGCGCACACCTCGCGGTGATTGCCGAGCAGCAAGCCGCGACGTTCGATCTGTTCCTACGTGAACGGCTGACCAACCTCGCGAACATCATTGAAGATCCGCTGTTCACCCCGCACGCGCGGGATGAAGCGTACATGTCGGTGCGTCTCGCCACGCTGCAGCAGACGAGCGATGCGTTCGCCGATCTGGGCGTCGTGAGCGTCGATGGGCAACTCGTGACCTACGTGGGCCCGGTCACCTTCCCCGAGGGGGTGAACTACCACGACGAACCCTGGTTCGCCGAGTTGCTCGCCGGCGAGGATCGCTCCCTCATCACTGAAATCTACCTAGGGTTTCGCGGTCGGCCGCACTTCACGATTGCGGTGAAGCGGGCGCGCAACGGATCGGTCCAGGTGCTCCGTTCAACCCTGTCGCCCGAGCGCCTCGCGGAGTACCTGGCGACGCTCGAGGGCGCCAGCGAGGTACACGCCGCCGTCGTCAGCGCCACCGGCATCCTCCAGGTTGCTGCTCCGCGCGGCGGGTCCGCCCTGCGCGACTCCCGGTTCTCCCCTCCGCGGCAACCCGCGCGCGGGATCATGCCGCAGGATCGGGCGGCCGGCGTACCCGAGTACGCGTACGCCTGGCTTCGGGAAACGCCGTGGGCGCTGGTCGTCACGGAGGCGCCGAACCCGGCCGGCGGCGGAATCGCGGCTTTCCCCGGGAACATCTTCGGGATCACCGTGGCGTTCTTCGCGCTCATGGGCGTCGTGATCCTGGGACGCGCCCGCCAGCTCGTGGGAAAACAGCTCGCCGTCGAGCACCACGAAGCCGAGCTTTCCGGGCAGCTCGTGCAAGCCGCCAAACTCGCCTCCGTGGGCGAGCTTGCCGCCGGCATCGCGCACGAGATCAACAACCCGCTCGCGGTCATCGCGGAGGAAGTCGGCGTGCTGAAGGACTCCCTCGATCCGGCGCTTGTCCAGGAAGGGGATCCGCCGATTGATCTCCCGGAGCACCTGCACGCCATCCACGAGGCGGTGTTCCGTTGCCGCGACATCACCCGCAAACTCCTTGGCTTCGTCCGCCAAACCGAGGTTCGCGTCGAGCGCCAGGACCTGCACGCCATTCTCGATGACGTGGTGGACGGTATGCTCGGCAACGAGTTGACGATCTCGAGCATCACGGTCGTCCGCGAGTACGACCCGACGGTGCTCGAGATTCTCACTGATCGCAACCAACTCGTGCAGGTGTTCGTCAACCTCGTGAAGAACGCCGTAGACGCGATGCCCCGGGGCGGTACGCTCACCATCATGACGCGTCATCTGGAGGATCGGGTGGCCATTGCCATGCGGGACTCCGGATGCGGCATTCCGGCCGCGCAGCTCGACCAGATCTTCATGCCGTTCTTCACCACGAAGGAACCCGGGAGCGGAACCGGACTCGGCCTCAGCGTGAGCTATACGATCATCAAGACGTTCGGGGGCACGGTCCGGGTGGACAGCGCCCCCGGCCACGGGAGCACGTTCACCATCGAACTTCCCTACCACCCCTCGTGAGCAAGGTCGGATCGGAGAACCCGGACCGTGTCCAAGCGCGTGAAGGACCTCACCCTGTCTCTCACCGAGTATGCGGTCGTCGACGAGAGCGCGACGATCCTCGATGCCCTCCGGGCGCTCGACGAATCGCAGGCGGCGCTCCCGCCCGGCCGTCAACCCCACCGCGCCGTGCTCGTCCGTGACCGGCATGGCACCATCGTCGGCAAGCTGCACCATTTCGCCTTCCTGCGCGCCTTGATGATCCAGCGCCGAGGGGTATTCGAAGGGGAGATGCTCGACCGGGCTGGGGTCGGCGACGACTTGCTAAGCGCCTCCGTGCAAACCCTCGGCCTCTTGACGGGAGACCTCGTGGATGTCTGCGTCCGCGCTCGCCGGGTATGTGTGCGCGAGGTCTACACGCCGGCCACGGCCAGCATCGAGGAACACGCCTCGCTGGCCGAGGCCACGACGGCCTTCGTGCAGCATCAGACGCTCTCCCTGCTGGTGCTTCGCGGTGGGCACACCGTGGGCATTCTGCGCCTGAGTGACCTGTTCGACGAGCTCGCGCGCCAGATCAAGCAAGACGCCTGCGCTGAGCAGGGGGCCTGAGCCATGGCGAAGATCCTCCTGGTAGACGACGAAACCCGATTCCGCACGTCGCTCGCCGGCCGGCTCCGTAGGCGCGGGTTCGACATCCTCGACGTGGACAGCGGTGAGGAAGCCATCAAGGCGACGCGGCGGGATGACGCCGTCGAGATCGCCGTCATAGACCTCAAGATGCCGGGGATGGATGGGATCCAGACGCTCCGGGAGCTGAAGGCCGTGCGCCCAACGCTTCAGGCGATCATGCTCACGGGACACGGCACGATGGAATCGGCCAAGGACGCGGGACGTCACGACGCGTTTCGGTACCTCGAGAAACCGTGCGATGTGGAGGAGGTGGTGCAGGCGCTCGAGGCGGCCACCGAGGAGGTGGGGTACGCCCGCGCCCGCCACGAAATCCCGCGCCCCGTCGAGGGGCGGTCGCTGTGGAAGCGCCTAATCGGCAGCCACAACTCGCGACCCGGGTTCATCATCCTCGGCCTCGCGATCTTCGCGGGCGTGGTCTACGGACCGACGCCAGCACGACTCGTGCACCTGCTCAGCGCCCCCAAGAGCGCACCGGGCGCCGTGACGGCCGGCCACGACGAGATCATGGGGTACGCGTCGTATCGGGAGATGACACCAGGGCAGACAGTCGCCAACTACTACGGCCGGAAGTACAAGCTGGAGGAGACGACGGCGACTCCCGACGGGGGCACCGCCAAGGCCGCGCTCTCGCCGGAAGGTGCGGCGTTCCGGGCCAAGGTGATGCTCGGGGTGATCTTGATCGGCGCGCTCTTCTGGGCGAGCGGTGCCGTTCCGGTGGCGGTCACCACCTTCTTCGTGGCGCTTGCGCTGTACCTGTACGACGTGTTCAAGCCGGACCAGATCGCGCAGGCGTTTGCCAAGGATGCCGTGATCTTCATCTTCGGCGTCCTGGCGCTCGCCAAGGCCATCACCAAGACGGGGCTCGACCGCCGCATTGGGCTCCTGCTGCTGGGTCCGGCCAAGAACCTACCGCTGCTCCTGCTGGTGTTTTTGCCGATGTTCTCGGTCGCGTGCTCGTTCATCTCCGAGCACGCACTGGTGGCGTTCACCGTGCCGTTGTTCGTCATGGTCTACGCCAGCGCGATCAAGACGGCGGGGTTGAAGCGCGATCGCATGTTGATGGTCATGTTTGCCCTGGCGCTCGCCTTTGCCGCCAACTCGGGCGGTCCCGGCTCGCCGGCGGCGGGTGGGCGCAACGCGATCATGGTCGGCATCCTGGCCGACTATGGCATCGCTCCCACGTTCGGCCAGTGGATGCAGTACGGAATGCCGTTCGTCCCGGTCATGTCCATCGTGATCGGGTTGTACTTCCTGCTCTTCGTCCGACCCAAGGCGCTGATCAAGACGCTCAACGTGTCCGCGGAGGTGCGCCGGGCCGCCGACAAGATCGGACCGATGACGCGGGACGAGTATGTCACGGCGACCATCTTCGGTCTGGTGGTGCTGCTGTGGGTGACGTGCAGCGGATGGCTCGGCATGGGTGGGCCGGTGCTCGTGGGCCTCGTGCTCCTGAACGTGTTCCGCGTGCTCTCGTGGAAGGACATGCAGGGGATCCACTGGGAGGTGGTGCTGCTGTACGCGGGCGCCTGCGCCATCGGCTCCGGGCTCGCCGCCACCGGTGCGGCCCTGTACATGGCCGACGCGTTCGTGGCCCTGCTGCCGGAGTTCCTCTCCGCGGGATCCGGGCTCGCCATCGCGTCGAGCCTGTTTACGGGCATCACGACCAACTTCATGAGCGACGGGGCCACGGTCGCGGCCATCGGCCCGGTGACGGTTCCGATGGCCACGGTGGCCGGCACGCATCCGTGGATGGTCGGTCTGACGACCGCGTTCGCCTCGTCGTTTGCCCACATGCTGATCATCGGTACGCCATCCAACGCGCTGGCCTACGCGATGGCCAAGGACCCGGAAACCGGGGAGCAGTTGGTCACACTCGGCGACTTCATGAAGCACGGATTTGTAGTGTTGCTGCTGTCGTTCGTGGTGCTCTGGGGCTGGACGATCCTGGGGTACTGGCGCTGGATCGGGTTCCCGGCGGTCTGAGCGGGATTGAGGAGATTCCGATGGAACACGTGATCAAGCTGCTCATCGTGGACGACGAGAGCCGGTTTCTCGACGCCATCGCTACGCGGCTGCGCAAGCGGGGTTTCGACGTGAAGACGGCCGGCAATGGCGTTGACGCCATCGCCCTCGCGCGCCAGGAGAAGTTCGACATCGCGCTGCTCGACCTCAAGATGCCGGGCATGGACGGCGGGGAGGTTCTGCAGTCGCTGAAGCAGGAACACCGGTTTCTCGAAGCGATCATCCTGACCGGACATGGGTCCCTCGAGAGCGCGGTCCAGCTCACCAAGCTCGGCGCGTTCTCCTACCTGCCGAAGCCGTACGAGCTCGACAAGCTGATCGAGACGCTCAAGGACGCCTACGAGGCGCGGCTCAGGAAGAAGTTCGCGGCCGACGAGGCGCGGATGCAGAAGATCCTGGCGGCTGGGCAAGCGGAGAGCCCGCTCTCCATTCTCCGGACCCTGCGAGAGCTCGACGACGGGGAGCGGTAATCGCTTCGGCCGGGGCGCGCGCGGATCTCAGGCCGCGCGACGCGGTGGAGTGGAGAGCGCCGACATTGATCTGCTTCTGAACGTCGGGCGTCGAGGTCGCGGGATGCTGGTTTGGAACTCTCGCCCGGACTACGTATCTGCGGGATCGAGAGTTCTTCAGGGTGGGAGGGACGTCGAACAGATGACTCCACGTGCTGGACCACCCCAATAGCACCGCCCGGACGTGGGTGAGACAGTCAGTTGCCATGCAGACGGCAGGTCGGGCGGCCGGCCGCTGGAGAGGACAACCAATGCGAGCCGACGACGCCCGGATCCAGCAGCTGTACGACCTCCAGATGAGGGACTGGAGCCGGTGGCTCGGCTCGATCGCGCGCAAACTGAGCCGGCACCTGGAGAGTGCGGGCCTCAAGTACTCGCTGAAGCATCGGGTCAAGAAGATCGGAAGCCTTCGCGAGAAACAGAGCCGTCTGTGGAGAGGGGGAGGGCGCCGAACGGAGAAGGTCAAGGACCTGCTGGGAATCCGGGTCGTGGTACCGTTTCTGGAAGACGTGGAGAAGGGGCTCGAATGTGTGGAGAGCCAGTTCGACATCCTGGAGGTTGAGAGGAAGGCCGAGGACCTGTCTTTCCGGGAGTTCGCCTACGATTCCGTGCACGTGATCATCGACGTTCAGAACGCCACGAATCTCGAGTTTCCAGCCGGCTGTGCCGGGACGTGCGAGATCCAGATCCGCACGATCCTGCAGGACGCCTGGGCCGAGGTCGAGCACGAGCTCATCTACAAGGTCAATCCGGATCTTCCCGACACTTCGGTGCGGAAGAAGCTGGCGGCCCTGAACGCCAGCTTGACCCTCTCGGACATGATCTTCCAGGAAATCCGCGATCACCAGCGCGAGCTGGGCCAGTGGGGCCGGGAGCGCTTCCACGAGCTGCGCACGAAGGCGGCTTTCCCGGAGCCGACGGCAATCCCGCTGGTGCAGAGGAAGAAGGAGGCGGCCGGGCGGCGACGAAGCTCGGGCGGCGGCGACGCCGGATTGGATTCGACCCTCTATCTCGGCCTAAAGGCCCACAACGAGAAGGACTATCCGACGGCCATCCGGCTCTATTCCCGAGCCCTGAGGATGCGACCGGACATGAAGATCCGCTCCATCATCTATAACCATCGAGGAATGGCGCACTTCATGCTCGATCGCGAGGAGCAGGCCCTGCGCGACTTCGACAAGAGCTTTCAGTGCGACCCGCGCAACTGGCGGGCATTGAACAACCGGGCCCTCATGTGGCGGCGAATGGGCCACGTGCCGGCCTCCCTGAAGGACTTCTCCCATTCCCTCGCAATCAAGGCGCGGCAGCCGGAAGTTCACTTCCTGCGCTCTCAGACCTTCTTCGCGATCGGAGATCCGGCGACGGCCCTCCAAGAGGTGGAGGCGGCTCTCTCCCTCCGGAAGACCTATCCCGAAGCGCAGGAGCTGCGCGAGCGGATTCTCGCGTTCCAGTCCGCCGCTCGGCGGTGACGAGTGCCTGCCCCGCGCGTGGAGTGGCCCGGTGACGAGCCGCCGCGGCTGAGGTCGCCGCAGCCGCACTACATGCCCGTCACCGCTCGGTTTCCCATCGAGGTTCCAACTCCACGCCCAGGCCATCGGCCAGCCGGTTGACGAAGGCGTAGTAGGCAGTAACGGCACAGATGTCGTGGATGGCGCGGTCGTCGAACCCGGCGGTCCGCAACGCCGCGAGGTCGGCGCCGTCCACGGTCGCAGGCGCGCGCGTCAGCGTCACGGCGTAGTCGAGCATCGCCCGGTCCGCGGTGGGGAGCTGCGCGTCACGGTGATCGCTCCCGAGCTGCTCGACGAGCGACTGCGCGTCCGCCGCCGCCTGGCCCGAGAGCGAGAGGAGCTTACGGAGACCCGCCCCGTGATGGACCAGTCAGTAGTGGCACCCGTTGGTGGCCGAGACCACCACGGCGATCATCTCGCGCTGCACGCGCGAAAGCGGGCTGGGGGCCCGCATCAACTCGACATAGAGGTCGTAGTGCAGCCGTAAAGTGGCCGGATGCACGCCGTGAATGCGGATGATGTGATCGTCGTCCGGGACCCGGTGCTCTGCCGGAATCTCGTCATCGGGGACGTACGGAATGAAGGCCATCCGGAGAAACTGGTGGCCAGAGCGCCGACTGGTAAGAGCGCCGGGGATTGCCGCGTTCCGCCAGCCGCCAACTCGGGCCACCCACGAGTCCCCTCGCCCTGTCAGTGAGACTGACGCGTTCCTTGCTCGGGAGGGACTACGTGGCGCCGAGCAGTAGCGCCAGCTCGGTTCGTGCCACGGCGTAGGCCTCGGCGTCTTCGTCCAGGGCCACCACCAGTCGGTTGAGCGCGTCGTGCGCTGGCTCGTCGTCCACCGATTCCGCGCGCAGCTGGTGCAGCACCGCAATGCCGTCCCGGAACCGCGCGAGCAATCCGTCACGCAGCGCGCCCGCTCGATCCGTCTGCGCGGTGTCCCCGACGGCGTCGAGACCTCGCTCGATGTCGTCGAGATCCTGTGCGGCGCGCGACGCGAGCAGCAGCAGATCCTCGACATCGCGCCGGCGCGCCGCGACCGCCTGGCGGGTGAGGGTGCGGTGGAGTGGCTCGGCGGCGTGAATCAACCGTACGAGCAGGTCGCGCGCCGTGCCGTCCGGCAGGTGTGCGAACGCCTCGGCCAGCGCGCGCTCGACCGGTACCGGAAACGTGGTCTTGCGGTCGGTGTGAACGGCCGGCCGCCGGAGCCGCAGCTGCGCGGCCAACAGCAGGAGCACGGCGTACACCGGGCTCATCCAGCGGAGCATTGGCTCGGACTGCGCGCCGGCGAGCAGGCCGGCGAGCACGATTCCCGCGAGCAAGAGCACGAATGACCGCGGCACCGTCGCCCAGGCGCGCGTTGTGGACTGCGCCTCGGCCGGAATCCCCTGAGCACTCAGGTGGTTCAGCACGGCGTGCCTCGCCCCAGCGGGGACGCGAAGCAGGGCTCGGTGTCCGGCTGCGACGAGGCGCTGATCGGAGGCGTGCGCTCGCCCGGTGAGCAGGGGTTGCAGGGCCGCGAGGACGCGGTGGCGGTCCGACCCGGGTTCCGTCGGCTGGACGAAGATCAGGGTGTCTCCCGCCGCGGGCGGCGCGCCGCCGCAGCCGGGGCAGAGGCCGAGGCCGAACGGTTCGGCGGCACCGCAGACGGCGCAGTGCTCGAGGGCGGTCGTGGCGGTCATCGTCGCTCGATCTCCCCGAGCATGCGCCGGGCGTTGGCGGTCCAGCCATCGTTTTGCTTGTAGTAGACCAGGAACTCACGCAGGTGCGGCTCGGCGAGCGCGAAGTCGCCCACGGCAAACCGGGCCGCGCCCGCGTGGTAGAGCGCCATGTAGTGATTGGGCCAGAACTCGACGACCAACTCCATGATCGGGCCGGCGGAGCGGTCATCACCCATGTCGGCGATGGGGTGGCCGACGTTGAATACGATCCCGACCGCCTTCCACCGCTCGTCCGGCTGCACGGCGTAGATCTGCTCGCGCGCCTCGGTCATCCGCCCGGCCAGGGCCCAGCACGCCGCACTGAAGCCGGCGCCGTCCAGGGTGGTGGGTGGTGGATAGCGGCGCTGCGCGGTCTCCACCTCGAGGGCATTGCACGACGCCCTGACCTGCGCAAACCACGCGGGGCCGTCCGATGCAGGATCGCCCACTGCCACCGCGACTCCCGGTCCGACCATGGGTACCAGGACGGGCCCGCGCCAGAGCGCGTACAGGCTCGCCGCGAGATAAATGAGGCCAAGCAGATAGAGTGATCGCATGCTGTCCCTCGAGTGGGTGTGTGCTGTCTATGACGTCTCAAGCGAGTCGGCGTGCACACCGCCACGGAGAGGCGACCCGTCGGGTCGCCGCCTTGAAAGACAGCGAAGGGGCGACCCATCGGGTCGCCCCTCCGCTGTCCGCACGGATGCCGGATGAATGTGACCGGTCACCGCGTGAAAGTCGTGATCTCGATTCCGTCGCCGGCGCCACCATGCTCCCCGTCGCCGGTGAACGATCCGGAGAACGTCTGGGGGTCCCGGCCTTTCACCCACACCGTGACCACGTAGTCAGTCTGCTCGGCGCCGCAGGAATCCCAGTGGTCCAGCCGGACGATGTACGTGCCGTTGGGCGCCTGGCCTACGGGCCACACGGTGTTCTCGTTGCGTGGCTGATCGGAGCTGCACGCCGCGTTGGAGTCGAGGTCGAGCTCACCACCCGAAGCGGACTGGCGGTCTTCCCAGTAGATCTCGTCACCGTCCGGATCCACGACATGGAGGTCCACGTCGGCCGCGCTATTCCAGGCGACGCTCACCTGGACGTCCCCGCTCCCGACACGCATCACCGAAAGGAGGCGCGTGACGTATGGGCCGTACTCCGTTGGGCTCTTGCCGGCCGCCACGAACATCTGGAGTGGCCCCCCCGGCGTGCCGGGGTCGAGCGTGACGACGATCTTGGCCGACGTCTTCGGCGAAGTCAGCGTCACGCGGAAGTAGTCCGGCACGTTCGGCATGCCGATGACCACCTCGGAGAACTGCTCCGCACCAGTGACGGCCACTTCAAAGCTGCCTCCGTTGATGGCCGCGGCGGGCAGGGTCGCGTCAATGACCGGTGCCGCGTTTTCGGCGGGCGGCGCACCCCGCTCGATGGCCACGTTGGCGGGCTCGCCGTCTACGGTGACCGAACTCACAAGAGCCGAAATCGAGATCTCGGGGAGTGTCATCTCGCCTCTGCAGGCGCCGAGGGTGACGGCAACGAGCAGAGCCGGAACGATTCGCTGAGCTGCATGCATGGGACTGCCTCCGTGTACAAGCCTCATCGGTTGGACCGATGATACGGCAGCGAGTCCGACGGGACCGTGCGGTTCGGCACAATACGGAGTTGTGACGCACGGCACGCTTGCGACAGCAATGGAGGGCTCGTTTCCAAAGAAGAAGCGCGGGCCTGGGAGCCCGCGCTTCGAGATCTTCGCCATGGTGGAGCGGTCCGATCAGTCGTCGACCTCCCACTTCACTTTCAGGGCGAGCAGGGTGGCGGGTGGGCCGGAAGATTCCACGGTTGCGCGACCCTCCGCGCGAACGATTGCCCCCGTCGCGAGCGCGTCCGCGACTGCCTGCAGCGTCATGAGGTCGCCCTCGATCTCGATGACCGTGGAGTCCGTGAGCTGAACGACCGTCCCATTCGTCAGAACGAAGGTGCCGGCCGCGACGTCCGCTGACTGGACCTGACGCTCGAACTCGATGACGCCGTTCTGTCCCTGTCCGTCATCATCCTCGTCGTCGTCCTCGCCGCCTTGACCGGCGATCTCGAACTCGACCTCGCGCGCCGCGATCGTCAGCGGATCGGTGGACTGGACCGCGCCTTCGGCCTCCGCCTTGACGGTCAGCCCGTCGGCGAGCGCCTGGGCCACCGCTGCGAGCGAGACCAGGTGCTCGTCGTCGTCGCCTTCCCCCTCATCCTCGAAGGCACCCTGTTCGGGTACGAGAATGACGGTCCCGCTTTCGAGCGTGACGCTTCTGCCATCGACGTCCACCGACGCGACGATGCCACGGACCTCCGCCTCGTCGTTGCGGTCATCGTCGGCTTTGATCTCGGTGCTGGAGCGGATCTCGATCGCGAGGCCGAGCACCCGCAGCCATGCCTCGGGCGGGGGTGCGCCGTTGGCCTCGTAGTTGTCGGCATCCACGTTCAACTCGAGCTTGGGGGACTCGAGTCCATCCTGAATGCGCAGGTCGGTGGCCTCGAACGTGGCAACGTCGGGCGCCTGCGGCTCGGCCGGGGCCGGTCGCTTGGCACGCACTGACGGCTGGAATCCGCCATCCAGCGCAGCTTGAATGCTGGCAGCGAACTCGGTGATCGTGAGGTCGCCGTCGCCGTCCCGGAACCGCGCACTGGAGGCGAACGTGATCTCGAGACCGCCGATGTCGAACGTGAGGGTGCCTGACGCGTCGGAGGCGGAGACCGCGGTCACGGCTCCGCGAACCGATTCCTCGTCCGACATCTCGTCGGCGGTCTTGATCTCGACCTCGCGGGCCACGAGCGTGCCACGTTCGAGTTTGATCTCCACCCGTCCCGGGGCCGTGTCCAGCGCCTGCCCGAGTTGGTCCACGGAGATATCGTGAGATAGGGCAATCGGGTCGCCGGACGGCCCAAGCGTATCGCTGCACGCGATGACCGGAATGGCGAGAAGGCTCGCAATGACTTGTAGAGATCGCACGGGCTTGCTCCTGAGCTGGGGTTCCAAGGACCGGCTAACTGATGGCCCGAGGAGTTCGCAATCTACGTTCCCCGCAAAGGGATTCGCTAAGCCTTTGTA
>JAOUDR010000278.1 GCA_029859185.1 Gemmatimonadota bacterium | reverse complement strand
GATGCGGTAGTGGTCCGCCAGGGCCGTGGAGAGGTGTGACGCGGCTTCGGTCACCGTTCCACCTTGGCGATCAGTTCCTGAAACCAGTTGTCCACGAACACCAGGTTGCCGCGTTCGCCGCCGCCGCGTTCACGGAGCATGAGAAAGCGGCGGTCGTCCGGGGAAACGTCGTACTGACGATGTGAGTCGTCCATGGCAAACCCGCCGCCGGGAAACAGCACGGTCTGGCTCCCGACCGCGAAGGCCGGCGCGGTCGTGATCTCGGCCGTCACCATGTCGCCGGTCGCATTGCGGTAGAACAGTTCCCGTCCGCTGTGGGACCACAGGGGCTCGGTGCCGCCGTGCGATGACACCTGTCGCTTGGCCTGTGCCGTCTCCGGAAACGGACGAACGTAGATCTCGTTGATGCCGGACTCGTCCGAGGCGTAGGCCAGCCACCGCCCATCGGGCGAGAGCGTGGGCGACCGTTCATTGAACGACGTCGCCACGAGAGCCACCGGTGTGGTATCCCCGTCCGTCCGCACCGCCATGAGGTCCGCGTTGGGGGTGGCCCCCTCGCGGTACACGAGCCACCGCCCGTCCCGCGACCACGTTCCCTCCCACAGTTCCCGTGGGCGGACGAGCAGCGTCTCGGCTGGAGCGCTTCCGTCGGCGCGGGCGGCAAACAGGCTCCGGACGCGAGTCTGCGTCGTGTAGAACCCCACCAAGCGTCCGTCGGGCGAGAAGAACGGTCGCCCGCTGTCATTCCCATCGAACGTCAGTTTGGACGACGGGCCCGCCGGCATCTGGCGAATCCAGATCTGCTGGTCGCCAAGAGTGGTCACGGCGACCGCGACACGACGCCCGTCCGGGGCGATCACCGGCGCGTCGTACGCATTGGAATCGATCACCTCGGTCGTGCCGTCGCGGCTCACCCAGACCAGGTCACTCAGCGCCGCACTCGCTCCACCAGCGGTGTACAGCAGGGTGCCCGATCGCGACAGATCCAGGTCGACATAGCCCTGCCCACGAATGCCAACGCCTTCGGCCAACGCGGTGGGCTCGCCGCGCAGCTCCATGCCGCCCTGGTCGAACGCCGCCGCCATCAGGGTGCCGTTCGCGGTCACATAGACGAGGTAGCCGGGTGCGGCGTAGCGGGCGTAGACACCTTTGGTGAGGGGGCGGTGCGCTCCCGTGGCGAGGTCGACGACCGCGATCTCGTAGTCACTGATCCCCCCCCGCAGGATGGTAAACAGCACACCCTTCCCGTTGGGAAGCACGTCGGGGTAGTTGTGCGCCGCCTCCGCCCGCGCGGTGTCCAACTGCGTGACACGCTCGACGCGACCGCCGCCCTGTGACACGCGGACGAGACCGTCGGGACCGTCCGCGTAGATGTACCCGTCGCGCCCCCACGTGCCACCGTCCCAGTCGACACCCGAGTCGGCGACCGTCACGGGTGGTTCCCCGCCGAGCGAGACGGTCTTGAGCCGCATCGGCGCGATGGTGAAGAAGCCGACGCGTCGTCCGTCCGGCGAGAAGAACGGGGAGATGGCGCCTTCGGTGCCCGCCAGCTGCCTGGCCAACAGTTGGTCCCGCTCGCGGACCCAGAGCTGCCCACCTCCTTCGCCCGGTCCCAGGTACACGAACCGCAGTCCATCCGGCGACACCGCGATGCGCGGCCCCCGCCCCGCCTGCATCGTCTGTGTCTCGGCGAGGGCGACGTTGAAGCGCCCCAGCGGCGGTTGTGGGGATGGGCGCAACCACCCCCAGGCGGCGAGGAGGAGCGCGGGGATTGCGAGGGCGGCGAGGATGGCGGTTGCGGCGGAACGGCGGAACGGCGGAACGGCGGAACTCGCGGCCGTACCGACTGCCGTCGTCGCGAAGCCGGGGTTCTGCAGGGCCGCCGCGAAGTCGGCCGCCGTGGCGAACCGGTCCGCCGGGAGCTTCTCGATCGCCTTGGCCACGGCCGCGGCCACGTTGCCGGGCACCGACTTGCGCACCCGGGTGAGCGGGGCCGCCTCTTCGGTCACGATCTTCATGATGATTTGCTGGGCCGAGGCGCCCACGTGCGGCGGATTGCCGGTCAGCATCTCGTACAGCACGCTCCCCAGCGAGTAGATGTCCGACCGTGCCGACAGGTCCTTTTCCGCCGTCGCCTGCTCGGGACTCATGTAGTGTGGCGTTCCCAGCGAGAGCCCCGTCTCGGTCATCCGGCCGCCGGCCGCCGCACTCAGGGCGAGCGCGATGCCGAAGTCGGCCACCATCGGCCGCCCGTCGTGCAGCAGGATGTTCTCGGGCTTGACGTCGCGGTGGATCACGCCGTTCCGGTGCGCGTAGTCGAGCGCGTCGGCGACTTCGGTGGTGATCTTGACGGCTTCGTCGATCCCGAGCTGCGTCTCCCGGTCGAGCTTGTCGCGCAGGGTCTCGCCCTCGACGTAGGGCATCACGTAGTACAGGAAGCCGTCGGCAGTACCGGAGTCGAACAGCGGGAGGATATGGGGATGCTGGAGGCTGGCGGTGGTCTTGATCTCCTGCACGAATCGGTCGGCGCCGAGCACGGCGGCGAGCTCGGGCTTGAGGACCTTGAGGGCGACCTTGCGGTCGTGCTTGACGTCATGGGCGAGATACACGGTTGCCATGCCGCCTTGGCCGACTTCCTGCTCGATCACATAGCGGTCAGCAATGGCAACCCGGAGTTTCTCGGTGATTTCACTCATCGGGCGAGTTGACTCCGCAGATCCGTAAACCAGTGGTCCACCCAGACGAGCTGGGGCCCCGACTGGGCCTGCCCCGCCGAGCGTGGGCTATTGAATAGGAAGTACCGTCCATCGGCCGTGACGGAGTAGGACTGATGAAAGCCGTCGAAGGTGAGCGCCGACGCATCGAACAGCGGGCGCAGCTCGCTGACGAAGAAGTTGTCACCGGGACTCACCTGTGCCGCGATCAGCTGGCCGGTCTGCTGGGTGTAGAAGATCTCGCGTCCGTTGGCCGACCACACGGGCTCCGTCCCGCCCCCATTCGAGACCTGCCAGCGACCCGCACTCGTGTTGGGGAACGGGCGGACGTAGACCTCGAGAATACCCGACTCGTTCGACGTATACGCGAGCCAGCGTCCGTCGGGCGAGAGTGCCGGGTGCAACTCGGAAAACTCGCTCGCGACCAGCGGCACCGGGGTCGTGTCGCCGCTCGTGCGGACGCCCACGATGTCGCCCGCACCCGCCGCCCCATTGTCCGTGCGGAGCAACAGCCACTCGCCATCCGCCGACCAGAAGACCTCCTGGATCGCCCGGTCGAGCGACGCCATGAAACGGTCCGGGCCGCTCCCGTCCACCGGTCTGGCGTATACCGCACTGGTGCCCACGGTGTCCCGGATGAACGCGACGGACCGTCCGTCCGGCGACCACACGGGGCGGCGATCCGCATTGCCGAACGAGAGCCGGGTGAATGGTCCGCGGTCGAGCTGCTTGATCCAGATGTTGAGGCCCGTGCCGATGCCTGAACCCACGGCGAGGCGCCGCCCGTCCGGCGACAGGGCCAGGGAGTTGAATGCGCCCACCCAGGCGGTGTCGACGGGCGCGGCGGCGCCTTCTCGCGTCAGCCGGACGATCATGTTGCCGATGTCCGGTCCCCGACGCTGGACGTAGACCAGGGTGCCTGACGCCGACCAGGTCAGGGCCGCATACCCGAGCTGGGACTGGGCGTCCACCTCCTCGAGTACCGGCACCCCCTCACCCGTGATCTCGAGCGCGTCCAGATCGAAGGGCGCCGCCAGCACGACCCCATCCCGCCGCACGTACATCAGGTGGCCGCTCGGCAGGTACCAGGCCTGGACGACGTCCTCCAGCAGGACCTTCTGCCGGCCGGTGCGCAGGTCCAGTACGTGGATGCGCAACGTCACACAGGAAGACGCGCAGTACTGGAACAGCACGCCACGGGCACCGGGCAGGGCCACCGGATAGCCGATGCCACCGCCCACCAGCGAGGTGTCCCGCAAGGCGACGGCGCCTTCGCCGCCCGACGCGCTCACCCGGCGGAGTTCATTCAGCGTGGGCACGACGTATACGAGCGTGCCGTCGTCCAGCCAGGTCGCGCCGCCGAACACTCCCGCCACGGTATCGGCCAGCGTCACGGCCGCCCCGCCGGACGCGCGCACCTTCCTGAGCCGCCCGTCCGCAGTGAACGCGACCCATTCGCCATCTGGGGAGAACACGGGGTTGCTCGCGCGTTCCGTGCCGGGAATGGCCGTGGGACGGAGTTGCCCCCGCTGCTTGACCCAGAGGAGACCGTTGACGGCGTTGTCCTTGAAGACCAGCGTGTTCCCGTCCGGCGAGAGCGCCAACGCGGGAAAGAGCATGGTCAGCCGGACGCTGTCGCCCAGTGAGATGTATTGCCACGTCGTCGGCTGACGGGATGCCCGACCGGGAGCGAGCCAGCCCCAGGCTGCCACCACTCCCAACACCGCAAAGGCGGTGGCGGCAGCAATGCGCCGCAGGCGCGGACGCGCGGATTGGGTCACGGCCGACGGCGCGGCGTGGTACTCGCGCGTATCCACCATGCCGGGCCGCACGAGGGCCTCGGCGAAGCTCGCGGCACTCGGGAACCGGTCGGCCGGCAGCTTGGCCAGCGCCTTGGCGATCGCCGCACTCACGTGATGCGGCACGGTATCGCGCAGGCTCGTGACCGACGGC
>JAOUDR010000277.1 GCA_029859185.1 Gemmatimonadota bacterium | reverse complement strand
GATCGTGCACCAGTGCCAGGAACGCCGCCGTCTCGTTCTCGTTCAGAGGCTGCTCGCTCGTGACCCGGTACCGGCGCGACCGCTCGATTCGCCGAATCGCCGTGAGCCCGCAGGCGTGGCAGACGGCGACCGCGTTGGTGGACCAGGCGGTCGTGAAGTTCATCCGCGGCCCGACTTCGAGCACCTGCCCGCCCCCACGCAGGAACGAGCGTTCACCCAACCCGTCCGGCTCGAACGTCTCGGCCAGCAGCCACCGGAGCACGCTCAACTCCTGCTCCGTCAGCACACGATCGGCCGCGATGTTGAAACAGAACTCCGACCCGATGTCGGTAATCGAGCCGGCAGCGCTCGTCTGAGCCCGCCGGACGAGAGCGGCCGTCTGAGCGGGGGACAGTCCGGGACGCCGGTAGAGATGCTGGAGGGGCATGTGGGGAGAAAATAGTCGGTTGACGGCGCTAGCCGTTAGCCGTTGGCCGTTGGCCGTTGGCCGTTGGCCGTTGGCCGTTGGCCGTTGGCCGTTGGCCGTTGGCCGTTGGCCGTCCCGAAGGTAATACCGTCTTCTACCGTCCTCTGCCGTCTTCTACCGGCCCCTACCGTCTTCTACCACCACCGTTGCGATCACCGGGTCCCCAAGCTTGAATACACCCACGCACTGGCCTCCAGAATCGAGAGGGTACCATGGTTTGCCGCGTCGTCGTTCCTTCACTCTCCTCGCCGATCGTGTTCGCTCTCGCATTGCTCGCGGGGGTTGCGTCCTCCGCGGACGCGCAGGGCACGCGCCTGCTGCGCGATCCCGACGTGTCGGCGTCGGGTATCGTGTTCGTCCACGCCAACGATCTGTGGCTCGTGGGACGTGAGGGCGGGGACGCGCGGCGCCTCACCAGCGCCGAGGGCGCCGAGACGGATCCGGTCTTCTCTCCGGACGGGCGGTGGATTGCGTTCACGGGCCAGTACGCGGGCAACACCGACGTTTATCTCGTGCCCACTGCTGGAGGCGAGCCACGGCGGCTCACGTGGCACCCGGGCGCCGACGTCGTGCAGGGGTGGACACCCGACGGCAAGGTGCTGTTCCAGTCGGGGCGGGAGGGGCAACCCACCAGGCTGTGGAAGTTCTACACGGTGTCGACGGACGGAGGATTCCCCGCCCCGCTCGCCCTGCCGCAGGCCTACCAGGGTGAGATGAGCGCCGACGGTCAGTGGCTCGCCTACCAGGAGATCGGCTACTGGGATCCTGAGTGGCGCAACTATCGCGGCGGACAAGCCCAGCCGATCAGCGTGGTCTCGACCAGGACCTGGGAACGGACCACGCCTCCGTGGGACGGGGAACGCCAGATGGCACCGGTCTGGTTGGACGGGGTCGTCTACTACATGTCCGAGCGCGACTGGGCCAGCAACGTCTGGTCGTGGAATCCGCGCACCGGTGAAGAGAAGCAACTCACCCACCACGCAGACTTCGACGTCAAGAGCCTCGGTGCGGGAGCCGGCGCGGTCGTGTACGAGCAGGGCGGCTACCTGCACGAGCTGAACCCGGCGACCGGCGCCACCCGCCGGCTCGAGATCAACGTGGCGGCGGATCTCAACTGGGCCCGGCCGCGCTGGGTGGACATCGAAGCCAACGACCTCCGGGACGCCCGCCTCTCGCCCACGGGCGCGCGCGCGCTCTTCGAATACCGCGGCGACCTGTTCACCGTGCCGGCCGAGAACGGGAGTTGGCGCAACATCACCCGCAGCGCTGGCGTGGCGGACCGGCACGCGGTCTGGTCCCCCGATGGGAAGCGGATCGCCTGGTTCAATGATCAAGGCGGCGAATACGGCCTGATGGTCGCGGATCAGGACGGTGCCACCCCCCGCCGGATCGACATCCCGGACCCCACGTTCTACTTCGTGCCGACCTGGTCACCCGATGGCACGCGCCTGGCGTTCACCGACACCGACTATCGCGTCCTGGTCGTGGAGATCGCCTCGGGCAAACTCACGCATGTCGACACGGATCGGTTCGCCCATCCCGAACGATCGATGAATCCGGTGTGGTCGCCCGACTCGCGGTGGGTGGCGTACAGCCGGCGACTCGACAATCAGCTGCGGGCGGTCTTCATCCACGACACGCGGAGCAGCGACACACGACAACTCACCGACGGCATGGCCGACGCCATCAGCCCGGTGTGGGACGCCTCGGGCAAGTACCTGTACTTCCTGGCGTCCACCAACTACGGCCTCAACACGGGCTGGCTGGACATGACGTCGTATGACCGGCCCGTCACCCGTACGCTCTACCTGGCCATTCTGAAGGCGGGCGAGCCGTCTCCGTTCCTCCCGAAGTCAGATGAGGAGACCAACGCCACGGATCGCCCCAATGCTCGCAGCAAGGGCTCGTCCACGGACACCACGGACCGTGCCTCTGAACAGAGGGCTCCGGATGTCGTCATTGACTTCGACGGCATCGCAGGTCGCATCGTCGATGCGCCGAACCTCCCTGACCGCGACTACGGGGAACTCGTGAACGGCCCCGACGGGCGCGTCTTCGTGACGGAGACTATCCCCAACGAGCGTGGGGTGACGCTGCACCGCTATACGCTCAAGGACCGGAAGGCGGAGAAGTTCCTGGACGGTTTGACCACGGTCACGCCTTCGCATGACCGGAAGAAGCTGCTGTACCGCAGTGGGACCACGTGGGCCATCGCTGACGCCGGCGCCGCCCCGCCGAAAGAGGGCGGCAAGCGACTCGCGCTCAGCGGCATGCGCATGCTCGTGGAGCCCCGCGCCGAGTGGGCGCAGATGCTGCGCGACGGGTGGCGGTTCATGCGCGACTTCCTGTATGTGGACAACGTCCACGGCGCCCCCTGGAATGATGTCTGGACCTGGTATCAGCCGTGGCTGGACGGCGTGCGCCACCGGTCGGACTTCAATCACCTGTTGGACATGGTCTCCGGCGAAGTGGCGGTGGGGCACTCCTACGTGCGGGGCGGCGACTACCCCGACCTCGCCGATCCGCGCACCGGCCTACTGGGCGTCGACCTGGAGGAAATCGACGGGTACTACCGCATCACGCGGATCTACACGGGTGAAGCGTGGAACCCGGGACTCCGTGGTCCGCTCGCCACGCCGGGCATGGACGTGAGCGAGGGGGACTATCTCGTCGCCATCGATGGCCGCCCGCTGCGGTCGCCCACCAACCCGTTCTTGCTACTCGAGGGCACGGCGGGCCGGGCCATCACGGTGTCCGTGAACGCACGGCCGTCGTTGGACGGCGCCCGCGAGATCGTCGTCGAGCCGGTGGCGAACGAAGGCCAGCTGCGCGGCTGGGCGTGGGTGGAACACAACCGGCGCGTCGTGGACGAGATGAGCGGCGGCCGGCTCGCCTACGTCTGGCTCCCCAACACGGGGCAAGGCGGCTACACCTACTTCAACCGCATGTATTTCGCCCAGCAGGATCGGAAGGGCGCGGTGATCGACGAGCGAAACAACGGCGGCGGCTCCGCAGCGGACTACATCATCGAGGTACTGAACCGGCCCCTCACCGGCTACTTCAACTCGCGGGCGGGTGATCGTAAACCGTTCACGCAGCCCATGGCCGGGCTGTGGGGACCGAAAGTGATGATCATCAATGAACGGTCCGGGTCGGGCGGAGATCTCATGCCCTACCTCTTCCGCTTCCGGAAGGTCGGTCCATTGATCGGCACCCGAACTTGGGGCGGACTCGTCGGAACATGGGACACCCCACCGCTGCTCGATGGCGGCCGGTTCGTAGCGCCGCGGGGCGGGTTCTTCGACGTCGAGGGACGCTGGGCGGTCGAGGGTGAGGGCGTGCCACCAGACATCGAGATCCGCAACGACCCGCAGCCCGTGATCGCCGGGCACGACCCGCAATTGGAACGCGCGGTGCAAGAAACCCTGCGCCTCTTGGAGACCGAGGGTGTCGAGCTCAAGTCTGAGCCGCCGGCACCGGTACGGTGGCGTCGCCCGGATCGCCGGTAACGCCGGACGAACACCGGGCAAGTAGCTGGTGGATTCGGGGGGGAGCGCGGCGGGGCTCCCCCCGCTACGCTCGCGCCTCCTTCACCGCCATGAGCAGTTCTTCCCGCGAGAAGGGCATGCGCAGCACGAGGCTCGCGCCCAGCTGCATTGCGGTCGCCGAGGGATCCGCCATCCGATGCGAGGCACGGGGAGCCAGCACGAGGATGCGGGGGTCCGGGAACTCCTTGCGGAGCCGCCGGATGAGCTCCTGCCCACCCATCTCGGCCAAGGCGAAGGTGTCCATGACCACGACGTCCGCCGCGTTCTCCCGGTAGGTATCGAGCCCTGCCGTCGTGTTCGGGGGCTCGACCACCTCATGTCCGACTGACGTAAGGATCGCCCGAAGCATCTGTTTCACGGCCTCGATACGGGTCAGCACCATGACCCGCGCCAGCACACAGTTCGAGACGACCGTGCTCCGGCCGCAATCGGCACACGCGACCTGCCGCACCGACTCCCACCCACGCCGATCGGCCGGCCCCAGTGTGAACGTCCCCTCGCACACCGGGCAGACTGGCCGGTGTCCGATGCGGGACAGGATGTGCTGGACATGCGCGGCATCCGCTTCCGAGTAGACCGACGGCGCGGCCTTCTTGCGACGCGGCTTCTTGTAGCGGGGGTCGGAGAAGATGCGCCGGTCGGGCAACTGGCGGCGCTGGCCCTTGCGCCGATCCACGCCGCCGCGCCG
>JAOUDR010000276.1 GCA_029859185.1 Gemmatimonadota bacterium | reverse complement strand
TGCCCAGGCCGCCGAGGACGTGACCGAGACGATTCGGAGCATCCGCGAGCGGACGGGCGCGGTCGTGGAAACGATGGCCACGGCCCGGGCGACGGTAGCCGGGATCACCACCACCGCCACCGGCGCGAGCCATGCCCTGGCGCAGATCGTCAAGGGCGTCGACGAAATCGGCCAAGCCGCCACCCAGGTGCTCGATAAGGCAGAGGTGAACCTGACCGAGACCAGGGAACTCACGGAGATCCTGCGGATTGTGGCCGCGGCCGCCGCCCAGCACGCCTCATCGGCCGAGGAGGTGTCCGCCGCCGCAGAGGAGCAGGGTGCCTCGACGCAGGAGATGGCCGCTCAGGCCACCACGCTCAACGAGACCGCAGATCGGCTGCGGAAGCTGGTGGAAGGGCTGACGGTCTGAGCTAGCGCTTCTTGACGGGCCGGCCGGCAGCCGGTTTGGCCCGCGCGGGGGCCTTGGCGCGGGCCGGTTTCGACACTCCAGCCATCTTGGAGAAGGGCTTCTTGGCCGGAGGGGGCTTTGGCGCAGCCGGTTTGCGAGCCGCGCTCTTCCCCGGCCGGGGACCTCGGACCTTTCCAGCGCTCGTTCCGCGAACATCGTCGAGCACCTGGTCGCCTTCAGTCTGGTTGATCAGCCCCCGCCGAACGGAGTACTGGATCAACTCCTCGGCATCGGCCAGGGCAAACGGTCGCAAGCCAACCGCCGCGCGGATGGTGTTTACCAGCGCATCCGCAACTGGGCTACGCAAGACGTTCCGGATTCCCGGAACGCTCTCGAGAAGCGCAGAGATTTGCGAGCCGCCGAGATCTGCCGCCATGCAAGCTCCTCACGCGGCCGGTACGGCCGCGATTCGAGGCGCCAACCTAGCGGGTGACCGGCCCAGAGTCAAGTCGGCCACTACGGGTGCCGTACAGGCTAACCTATTGTGCTACAGTTACTTACACCCTGTCGTACTGGCACCCTATTTCCGCTGCCGTACGCGTTCCCGGCGCAGCGCGGTCAGTGGTGCGTCCCCGGCCTTCCGGGAGATCTTCAACTCGGACTGCGAGAAGATCTCCGCCATCACCTGCTGGGTGCGCTGATCCACCGGCAGGTCCAAGTGCAATTCGAGCTGGTATTCGGCGCCGTCGGCGCCACGTCCCTCCAGTCGGAACCCTGACCGGGTTGGGAGAACGGCATCGACCTCGATGTCCGCAACGGGCACGTACCGCGCGCTGGGGCCGGGGGCCTCCATGCGCCCTCCAGAGAAGAGGTTATGCCATCCTAGATACGATTTCGCGCCGATCCGTCAAGGGGAAGCCCCTCCGTTTGCCAGTCCGCCCGGAGCGGGGTAGCTTACGCGCGGGCCACACACAACCGGAGATGATCCGTGGGACGTCGTGGGACCAAGGAATACCGCGCCCCTGAGGCGCTGCAGCTCATTCTCGCCGACCGAGACCGGCAGCGGATCGCTTGCCCGTCTTGCGGTTCCCGTTCAATCGTTCGCACGCCGCGCCGCCGCTTGAGCGGCTCCGAGTGGGAGGCCGATCGACAGGTCTCCCTTCGGTGCACGGAATGCGGGCGGCAGGCCGCCTACGTGCCGAAGGCCTTGACCCAACCGTCCGAGGTGACGGCAGGGGTCTGAACGGGCGGGAGCCCCCCCCGGGGGCCCTGGCTGTCAGCGGGGAATTGAGAGAATCCGCCCCCACCTGATTGCGGTCAGGAAGGGGAGCGGCAGGGTACCGTTGCGGTCGTAACTGTAATACACCAAGAACGGCGCCCCCCGAATGCGGTCCTGCCCCAGCAAGCCCCAGTAGCGACTGTCGTAGGAATCGTCGCGGTTGTCACCCATCACGAAGACCGAGTCCGCCGGGACGACTATCGGGCCCCAGTTCCAGGACGTGGGCCGATAGGCCGCCCCGCCGGCTCCGCTCACCAGGTGCGGCAGCTGCCACTCCCGCATCTGCGGATCCTGCTGCTCCGTCCCAGACGGCAGATGTTGCACGTATGGCTCCTCGGTCCGCATCCCGTTCCGGTAGATCACGTTATTGCGCATCGCGAGGGTGTCCCCTTGGACCCCGATAATGCGCTTGACCACCGTCAGCCCCGGCTCCTCGACGGATTCGAAGATCACCAGGTCGAGCCGCTTGGGGTCCCGAATCCCCGGCAGCCGACGGTGCAGCACCGGGATCTCAGCGCCGTAGAGCGCCTTGTTCACGAACAGAAAGTCCCCGATCAGGAGCGTCCGCTCCATGCTCCCGGACGGCCAGATGTGGAACGCCTCGACGACGAACGTGCGGAGCACCAGAAACAGGGCCACCGGCACGACCAGCGACTTCAGGAACCCCACGACACGCCTGGTCAGGGACGGCGAGATCGGCTTGCTCACCTGGGCATGTCCAGTAGGCGTCCCCAGCGAACGCCGGTCAGAAACGGCAGCGGCAGGACGCCATTCGGATCGTAGCTGAAATAGACGATCAGGGGGCGACCCCGAATCCGGTCCCGCCCGAGGAAGCCCCAGTACCGGCTGTCGTAGGAGTTGTCCCGGTTGTCTCCCATGACAAAGAACGAGTCGGCCGGGACGACGATTGGGCCCCAGTTCTTGAGTGTGGGGCGGTACGCCGCCGCCGCGCGATCGGCGGTCAGGTAGCGGACCTGCCAGCCACGCATCTTGGGATCTTCATGATCGGCCAATGGGTCGGTCCGGATCGCCCAGGGCTCTGCCGCGGGCTCGCCGTTCACGATGAGGCGGTTGTCCTCCATGCCCAGCGTGTCGCCGGGCATTCCTACGACCCGCTTCACCACCGTGAGGTGCGCCTCCTCCACCGACTTGAAGATCACGAGGTCGTTGCGCCGCGGTTCCCGGAGCGCCGGAAGCCGCACACCGGTGAGGGGGATCTCCGCGCCGTAGAGCGCCTTGTTCACAAACAAGAAATCCCCGATGAGCAGCGTGCGCTCCATGCTTCCCGAGGGAATCCGGAAGGCCTCGATCAGAAACGTCCGCAAGACGAGGAAGATCGCGATGGCGATGACCAACGACTTGATCCACTCCCACGTCTTCGACGTCGGGGCCTCCCGGGCAGCGTCTGACGGCGGGGGCTGGTGTGCGGCGTGCTTGCCCATGAATCGGTTCTCGCTATCTCTCGGTCCCAGACGTTTCTACCCAGTCGGCAATGAAGATGTTCGTTTCGCCGGGCACGGAGCCAAACCGGTTGGACGCGAACACGAGCTGTCGCCCGTCCGGCGAGAACATGGGGAACCCGTCGAAATCACCATCTGTCGTGATTTGCGTGAGGCCGGACCCGTCGAGGTTCACCATGAACAGATCGAAGTTCCGATCGCGGGGATCCGCGTTGTGGTGATTCGACGCGAAGATGATCCGCTGGCCATCCGGGTGGAAGTACGGCGCGAAGTTGGCACTCCCCAGGGCCGTCACCTGCCGCTGGTCCGACCCGTCGGCGTTCATTACCCAGATCTCGAGGTTACTGGGGCGCACGAGCCCTTGCGCCAGCAACGCCTGGTAGTCGGCCTCTTCCTTGGCCGACGCGGGCCGCGAGGCCCGGTAGACGATACGCTGCCCATCCGGGGAAAAGAACGGCCCGCCGTCATAGCCCATCGTCGTCGTCAGGCGGCGCACGTCGGAGCCATCGACCTTCATGGTGTACACGTCGAGGTCGCCATCCCGGGTGGACGTGAAGACAATGGTTGAGCCGTCCGGGGAGAGGGTGGCTTCCGCGTCGTAGCCCGCCGAGTTCGTGAGCCGCTGCAGATCACTCCCATCCAGGTTCGAAGTGTAGATGTCGAAGTCCGGAATGGGCCAGACGTACCCCATGGACATGTCGGGATTGGGAGGGCAGGAGTCGCTGAGATGCACGGTGCTCGCGTAGAGAATGCGCGACCCGCCGGCGTAGAAGTATCCACACGTGGTCCGCCCGAGCCCGCTCGACACCCGGTGCAGGCCGGACCCATCGGTGTTGATCACATACTGCTGATCGCAGCCTTCTTCGGACTCGGTGCGCTGGAAGATCAACTGCCGCCCATCCGGGGAGAAGTAAGCCTCGGCGTTCTGCCCACCGAAGGTCAGCTGCCGGATGTTGGCGAGATGAATTTCGCCGGCCGCGGGCGTCCGCACGACCGCTGGGCTAGCCGTCTCCGCTTCGCGTCCTTCTCCTGGCGCGCACGCCGCCCCGACCATCAGGCCTACCGGCATCGCCCCCCGGACCAGTGTCTTCCACGTCCTCATCATATCCCTCGCTCGAGTGTGTCGAGATGGATGCTCTACATGAACTGTGTAAGATAACTACGGCACCCGGGTCGTCCGGGTTCTTAGCTGCCTACAGCAGGGCCTTGTCCAGCGCGAGGAGGCCAAGCAGCCCGGGCAGGTACGCGATGGACACCAGGAAGAGGCGCCGCGCTGCCTGGATGTCACGCCGCCGGGCGGCGACGGCCGCCGTGGCCGCAAACCAGAGGCCCAGGAGCAACGCGCCGGCAAAGTAGAGCGGGCCCACGAGCCCCACGACGGTTGGGATGAGGCTCACCGGCAGGAGTGCCGCGGCAAAGACCAGCGCCCGGGGGAACGTCTGGCGCCCATCCTCGTCACCCACACTGAGCATGCGGAGACCGGCCCGCCCGTAGTCGTCACGGTACAGCCAGGCGAGGGCGAGGAAGTGCGGGAGCTGCCACAGGAACATGATCCCGAACAGCGACCATGCCGCGACACTCAGCCCCGA
>JAOUDR010000275.1 GCA_029859185.1 Gemmatimonadota bacterium | reverse complement strand
ACACGATGTCGGTGAGACTCACGGCGTAGCGGCCCAGGCTGTCCGTCCAGGACGTCTCGCCTGTGCCGCGACCGCTGCCCAGCGGGTACGTCAAAACGACGCCCACGTCCTCGATTGGCTCGCTATCAGCCGTCGAGGTGACGGTGCCCTGCACCTGCACGATGCTCAGCCTGACGTCGGTGGTGCCGCCGCACGCACCGGACATGAGGGCCACCGCCAGGGCGGTTCGGACCACGAGAAGGGAAGCGCATGACCGCATGGGGATGAAACCTCGCAAGTCCTTCCATAGTGCATCCGTACCGCCATGCGGGCAACTTCCCGCTGCCGCCCTGCCGCCCTGCGAGGCGTGCCACTCCGAAACCATCCGCCCCCCCCATGCGTCGGTCTTAGAAGGACCCTCGTGGGAGGCCTTCATGTTCGAGCGTGCTCGGCCGCGTCTCCGCGGCCTTGGATCCGGGATTCGCCGCTGGCTGCGGCCGCGTCGCCTGCTGGGCGTGACGCTCGTGGCTGGAGTGCTCGCGACGATCGGGATCTTCGCCGAAGCCGCCGTTCGTGCACGGCTCGACAGCCCGGCGGCCCGAGTTCCCACCATGCTCTATACGCGCCCGAGCGGCTGGGGCAACGGCCGCGGCCGTCCCGTCCCCATTGGCTCGCTCGCCGAAGGGCTCGCCGAGTCGCGGACGCCAGTCCGCCTGGACGACGTCCCGGCGCACCTCGTGCAGGCGGTGCTGGCCGTGGAGGACCAGCGGTTCTTCGAACATGGTGGTCTGGACCTGCAGCGTATCGCGGGTGCCGCCGTCGCGAACATCCGCGCGGGGGGCATCGCCCAGGGCGGGAGCACCATCACCCAGCAGCTCGCCAAGAACCTCTTCCTCTCGGCTCGACGGACGCCGCTCCGGAAGCTTCGTGAAGCCGCCATGGCCGTGATGCTCGAAGACCGGTATGCCAAGCCGGCCATTCTCGAGGCCTACCTGAACGAGATCTACCTCGGCCAGGAGGAGACATGGGGCATTCACGGGGTCGCGGCCGCCGCCCGTTACTACTTCGGGAAGGAACTCGACGACCTCACGCTGGGTGAGGCAGCGCTCCTGGCGGGGATGATTCGCGCTCCCAACCGGTATACGCCGGTGCGGCACGCCGACCGCGCCCGCGAACGGCGTGACCTCGTGCTCCGCCTCATGGTCGAGCAGGGCCGGATCGACGAGCGCGCAGCCAGGCGTGCGGGCCGAGAGCGGATCCGCACGCGACCAAACTCGCAGCAGGTCGCTGACGCGCGCTACTTCCGCGATTTCGCGCTGGGTCGACTCCGTGACGAAGCCGGACGGGTCCCGGAGCGTGGCGCCGCCGTCTACACCACACTCGATCCAGCGCTGCAGCGCGCGGCGGAGCGTGCCGTGCGCGAGGGGTTGGCGGCACTCCGGACCCGTGAGGCTCAGGCGGCACTCGTCGCGCTGGACCCGCGGACAGGCGAGGTGCTGGCCATGGTGGGTGGGCGCGACTACGGTGCGTCGCAGTTCAACCGGGCGACGGACGCGTTGCGCCAACCGGGCAGCGCCTTCAAGCCGATCGTGGCGCTCGCGGCGCTCGGACGGCAGGGGCGCCGGGACCCCACGTTCACGCTCGCCTCGGTTGTAGAGGACGAGCCCCTCACGGTGACCACGCCGGCCGGCCTTTGGGAGCCGGACAATTACGACCGTCAATTCCGTGGACCGGTGACCGTGCGCGAGGCGCTCGAGCAGTCGCTCAACGTGCCATTCGCCCGCATCGGTCTCGCGGTTGGTCCGGAGCGGATCGCGGAGACCGGCAAGCGGCTGGGCATCATTGCCCCGCTGCGCCCGGTTCCGAGCCTCGCCCTGGGGGCTTCCGAGGTGACGCCGCTCGAGCTGACGCGCGCGTACGGGGTCTTTGCCACGGGCGGCAAGCTCGCGGACACGCGGACCGTCCTTGCCGTCGGATCCGCCGCCGGCAACGGGATCTCGAGCACGCGTGCCGCCCGGATACGTGAGGTGGCGGACCCGGCGGAGGCGTATCTCGTCACCTCAGCCCTCGAGGGCGCGGTGGCCCGCGGCACGGGGCGGGCACTTGCGGGCTCCGGCCATCGCGACGATATCGCCGGCAAGTCCGGAACGTCGAGTGAGTGGCGCGATGGCTGGTTCGTCGCGTACACGCCCACGCTCGTGGTGGGCGTCTGGGTGGGCTATGACGACGGACGAAGCCTGCGACTCACAGGCTCACGATCGGCACTCCCGATCGTCGCGCTGTTCCTCCGGGAGGCGCTGCGGCAAACGGGCGGCGAGCGGTTCCCCGTGCCCGACGGCATCGAGTTCGCGTACGTAGGTACCGACCGGGGGTGGTGGGGCTGGGAGTGCAATGGCGAGCCTGAGGTGTTCCTCGAAGGCACGGCGCCGGACGACCGGTGTGGACGCGGGTGGCGCCCCGATCGGTGGATCGCGCGGCTCGAGGATCGGCGCGACGAGCTGGTCGACGAGCTCGTGGATCTGCTCGAGCGTCACGGTGACGAGTTGGAGGACGTGTTCCTGGAGCGCGCCGAAGACGCAATCCGGACGTTGGCCGAACAGTTGGCCGAGCAGGCGCGACGCGCGCTGCGTCAACACTGAATGCGGAGGGGGCCGGCAGACGGTTGAAGCGGCGGGGAGACGTGGCGCGCTTCCCGCCCGTACCTCCAGCGTGTGTGGAGTCAGTGGGCCGGCGGTTCGGGGAGCGGCACCGACTCCCAATGCTCCGAGCGGATCAGCGAACCGATCAACGCCCCCGCTCCAAGGCCCACCAGGGCGCCGCCGACTCCGAGCGTGCCGGTGACGAGACCGGTGTAGTTACCCCGCTGCTCTCGCAGGCGTCGTCGGCGCAGACCACGAGACCGGCTACCAAGCCGCCGCTGAGCCCCACCCCCAAGCCAACGAGCGCGCCGCGGCCGCTGTGGCCATGTCGGCCGCGTGAGACTTCGAGCCGCTGCACCGCGTCGAGGGCGAGGGCCACCGTCCCGCCGCTCTCCTCGTCATAGACCACGACGCTGTCCGACACAGGCCGCATCAGCGTTCCCAGGATCCGGGTGCGTTCCCCCGGTCCTCGATTCGCGCTGACCGGGGGCCGCGGTTCCAGGGAGACACGAACCCGCGCCCCGGCCGGCACACGCGGCGGCTCCTGCCCGGCGAGCCGCGCGGGAGCCCCGAGCGCCAGCGGCAGGAACATCCAGAGACTCAGGGCCGATCGTCCATGCGGCACGGCGCACACCTCCAACACGCGGGATGTGATCCCCGACCGCTGCAACGTAGCGTCGCGTCAACTCCGCCCACCAACCCCTCCCCCTGCTCCCTCCACTCCCGTAACATTCTGCCGTGTCGTTCCTCCGCCTCCTCCCTCAGCTCAGCGGCATCACCGACGCCGTGCAGGGCAACCCGCTCCTCGCGGTCGCCTTGCTGTTCGCGGCTGGCGTGCTGACGAGTCTCACACCGTGCATCTACCCGATGATCCCGATCACGGTGGGAGTCATCGGCGGCACCGCCGAACCGGGCCGCACGCGCGCGCGTACGGTCGTGCTCACGCTCACCTACGTAGTTGGGCTGGCGCTCTTCTATGCGCTCCTCGGGGCGATCGCCGGCGCCACCGGGACGCTGTTCGGGACGATCGGCGCGAATCCGTGGGCGCGGTTCGCCATCGGCAACATGCTGCTGCTCTTCGGCCTCGCGATGCTGGACGTGTTTCCGGTGTCGGCGCCCCAGCGGCTGTTGGCCTGGGCGGGCCGCCTGCAGGGCGGCACGATCGCGGGCGTGTTCCTGCTGGGTGCCACCTCAGGTGTCGTCGCGGCGCCGTGTGGTGCCCCGGCGTTCGCCGCGGTGCTCACGTGGGTCGCGGGAACCGGAAGCCCGGTGTTGGGGTTCCTCTACCTGTTCGTGTTCTCGCTCGGCATGACGGCGTTGCTCGTCGCGGTCGGGCTCTTCTCCGGCACGCTCGCGGCGCTGCCGCGCTCCGGCACCTGGATGGTATGGATCAAGAAACTCGGTGGCCTGCTGCTGCTCGCGATGGCGGAGTACTACTTCGTGCAGATGGGGATGGTGCTGTGAAAGTCGGGCCGACGGGCGGACGGGCAGGAGGACGGATGTTCAGGCGCTCACGTGCTCACGTCCTCACGTTGCTAGCCCTCGCGGTGCTCCCCGGGGGGCTTCACGCCCAGGACCAGATCGGGCTGGCCCTCGGCAGCATGCCGGAGGCGGTCACGGTCGAGGATCTCGACGGCAACGCGGTCGACCTCGGGCAGTGGATTGGAAAGACGCCGGTCGTGTTCCAGTTCTGGGCGACGTGGTGCCCGGTGTGCGAAGCGCTGGCGCCCAAGGTGCAGGCGGCGCGAGCGACGCACGCCGACACGGTTCAGTTCGTGATGGTGGCGGTTGGGGTGAATCAGAGCCCGCGCAGGGTGCGGCGATACCTCGAGCAGCACCCCGACATGGGTCCGGTGGTCTGGGATGGGAAAGGTGCAGCGGTGCGCGCATTCGAGGCGCCGGGGACGTCCTATGTGGTAGCCCTGGATGCGTCAGGGAAGGTCGTCTACACCGGCTTCGGTGCGGACCAAGACATCGCGGGAGCGTTCACCGCCGCCACAAAGTAGCTTCGGGCTCGTTCCGCCGTTCCGCCGTTCCGCCGTTCCGCCGTTCCGCCGTTCCGCCGTTCCGCCGTTCCGCCGTTCCGCCGTTCCGCCGCTCCGCC
>JAOUDR010000274.1 GCA_029859185.1 Gemmatimonadota bacterium | reverse complement strand
TCCGCGACGCCCTCGAGTGCCTGCAGGTTGTAATAGAAGTACTGCTGCCCGTTCGGCACGAAGACGACCAGCGAGTCGCCGCCCACCGTGCTCTGGTCGGGGCTCACGAGCGCGATGGCCGTATTGGCCGACTTGATCACGACGTTCACGCCACCGTGGTTGGTCGCGCCCAGGTAGCCGTAGCCATTACTGGCGAGTTGGAGCCCCGCACCCAGCGTGTACGCCGGCGCCGTGATCCCCGGTGGTGGGTTGACCGTGATGTATGCCGAATCCGGATCGATGCCCGGCGCGGTTGCCACGAGGTAGGTGTTGCACGGGGTGTTGGCGACCCCGCCGTACGAGACGATGAACGTGGCGCTGACGAGGCCGGTGGGGATCGTGACCGGCGATGTCGCAGCAACGCAGTCCGTGTTGCGCGCGGTCAGCGTGACGCTGACGCCGGCGCCTGGCGCCGCCACCGCGGCGCCGCTGCTCTCGAGGCGGACCGTGAGGGTGTCCACGAACGTGGATGGGAACGTCGATGCCGTCTCGATGATGTTCAGGTTCGCGCGGGTCGCGGCGGCGGTCTGGTCGATCCCGAACGCGGCGGTCGAGCCCGTGATCGTGGCGGCTCCCGGAGCGACCCCTGACACGATGGCGTTTGCCGTCTGCTGACCCTGCGGAATGATGACGGTTGGGGTGACCACGCCCACGGCCGTCGGGTTGTCACTGACCAGCGTCACCGTGACGCCGCCCGTCGGAGCCGGCGTCGAGATCTGCAGCGGCAGGGAGGCGGTGCCGCCGTACGGCACGTTGAGCGCCGTGGGCATGCTGAGCACCTGAACGGTGACCAGCACCGACAGGGCTCCGTCGGCGTATCCCGTCGCCGTGGCGCGCACCGTGGTGGTGCCAGACGAGAGGCCATACAGCCATTGCTGCGTGGTGGCCCCGGCCTCCGGAATGGAGAGATCGGTGGTGTCGAGGCCGACGATGCTCGGATTGTCCACCGTGAAGTTGACCACCACACCGCCCACCGGGGCCGGCGCGCTCAGCGTGACATCGAGCAGCGTGCTGTCACTGAGCCGGATGCGATCCGTGCCGGCGAGTGTCAGCAGGATCGTCGGGTTCGGGAAGACCGCGGTTGCCGCAAAGACGGCCGGCGTGAGGCCGCTCGCCGCGGCGGTCGCCGTCTGGTTGATGCGGTTGACCCCCAACGTCCAGGTGGCCTGCGCCTGCCCGGCTGCGTCTGTCGAGCTGCTCGCGGGGCTGATTCCACCGTCGAGCGTGGCCCACGTCACCGTGGTATTCGCGACGGGGTTGCCCGCCGAGTCGCGGACCTCGACGACGAGCGGGAGGGCGAGCGCCTGTCCGGCGGTATCGGTCTGCGCATTCCCCGACACGATGACCAGATTCGCCGGCGGACCGACGATGGCGGTCGCTTGGAACCCCACATCCGGCAACCCGGCGAGGCTTGCCGTGATGGTGTTGAGGCCCGGTGCTCCCAGCGTCCAGGTGCCGGGGGAAGCGATGCCCCCGGCGTCGGTCACCGGCAGCGTGTCGCCGATGGTGCCGTTGCCTCCGGTCACCGCGAAGCGCACGGGCACTCCCGCGAGCGGGGCATTGGCCGTGTCACGGACGATCACGCTCGGCGGAATGGGCACCGCGGTTCCGGCGAGCACGGTCTGTCCGTTCCCGGCGTTCAACGTCATGCTGTACGCGCCGCCCGGCCCCGTGGCCGTTGCCGTGAACAGCACCGGGGTCAGCGTATCGACCCTGGCGGTGAGCGTGTTGATGCCGACGGCCGGGCCCAGGGTCCACGAATCCACGCGCACGACGCCGGCCGAGTCCGTGAGCCGGGTGGCGGGTGTGACGCTACCGCCCCCCTGGGTGACCGCGAAGTTCACCGGGGCGTTCGGGACGGCGTTGCCTTGAGCATCGGTCACCTTGACCGACGGCGCAATCGCGACGGCGGTCGCGACCACGGCCGTCTGGCCGTCTCCCGCCTCGATCGCGACACCACCCGGCCCGGTGGACTGGGAGGACGCCGTGAACGTCGCCGTGATGCTCGGCAGCGCGGCGGTCGTTGCCCGGACCGTCTGGGATCCGATGACCTGGCCCAGCGTCCACGTCACGGATGCGCGGCCCGCGCTATCGCTCTGGAGCGAGTCCGCAGACAGCGTTCCTCCGCCCGTCACGACTGCGAAGCGGATCCAGACCCCGGAGACGCCAAGGCCGTCGCTCGCCGTCACGCGGGCCACGAGGGGGGTGGGAAGGATGCTGCCGGCGGCACCCGCTTGTCCGCTTCCGGACTCGGCCACGAGATTGGTCGGCGGGAGCGTCACTGAGAGCCCGACCGTGTCGGCCGGCCCGGTCAGCAGCTCGGCCACGATCCGGGCGGTGCCGCGCGCGAGACCTACCACCCGCCCCGCTGCGACGTCCGGCACCGCGGCGATGGTGGGGTTGAGAGACCGCCACCCGATGGGCGTACCCGGGATCGGCGCAAGGCTGCTGTCGAGGGCCACTGCGACCATCTCGACCGTGTCTCCAGCGACGAGCGCAGTGAGTGGGCTCGTGATGTCCACGGCCCCGGCATTGGCTCCGATACCTGTGTAGACCAGGGTGATCGGAATCAGCGGCGGCGTCCCCGACGAGACCGGGCTGACCTCCACTGGTCCGGCACGGAACACCGTGTCGCCTGCGGGAGAGATCAGGGCGATGCGCAGTTGGAACACCTCGTTGGGTTCGTTCAACAGCACGCTCAGCGCTAGGTCAACGGAATCCTGCCCGGTGCTGAACTCGACGATCGTGTCCTTCGCGACCGTGCCGTCGGCGATCCGAGTGAGGATGAACCGCCCACGCGCGAGCGGGACGATCCCTGCTGCGTCCGCCTCGAACCGCGGGGCGAGGCCGAAGTGGCCGACGACGGGTTGACGGGGCGCTGTTTGATCCCCGCAGCTGCCCAAGAGGGCCGCCACTGCAAAGAGGAAGACCACACCGGATAGAGCAAGGAGGCGGCGAGCGAGCATGGATTCCTGAGCGGGAGGCGTGACCCAATACAGCGCTTCCGCATTGATCCTGCATGCGGCGGGCCTGAAAGGGAAGACGGGCGGTGCCCTATGCTCTGTTGCAGGCGTGCCACACTGGGGCGGGGGTTGGGGAATGGCGGCCGGCGACGGCGGCCACTCATAGGGACGGCCGGTGGATGGCAACGATCCACCGGCCGATCAAGCAGCGTGGTTGGCGGCTACGGTCGCCAAGACGGTTGAATGTCGACGACCTCCCCGCTGCCCGGCACCCTGGCACCGCGGCCGATCAGAATACGGTCGGTGAAGTACGTGCCGCTCGTGGTGGTGCGCAGGATCTTGAAGATGAGCAGGTTGCCGTACGGCTGATCGAAGCCCGTGAGGACGATTTCCTGGCCGTCGCGTGACCGGTCATAGCCGAGCCGGTCGGTCGGGTCCCAGGGAGGGGCACTCGAGTCCAGGGTGCGGACCGCGGATCCGGCAAGTTGCGAGACGAAGACCTTACCGCCGCCGCTACCCCACCGCGCCAGCGACGCGAAAGACCCGATACGACACTACCGCAATGGATGCTGCACAGGTCGGGCCCGAAAAGGAAGTATGGGCCGCGCGCGCATCGAAGGGTCGCCCGATCAGAGTCGCCAGCGGAGTCCAGGAAACCCGCCGGCCCGAAGTCTGGTCGGCCCGCGAGACTACGGCCGCCAGCTGGGGTAGAAGTCGTGTATCTCGCCGTTGACGGGGCTTTGGCGGCCAACGAGCACCAGATCGGCTGCATAGGAACCGCTGGTCGTGGTCGCTTTGATCTTCGCGATGATCGACGAACCGAGGACGACCTGGTCGGTTACATGGACGATCTCCGATCCATCCGGTGACCAATCCCACTCCGCCCCCCCCAATCCTCCGAGCGCCGGTGAGACGGCGGTCTCCTGGCCGCCGCCGGTGGGAACGCGGAGCAACTGAGATTGGCCACTGCCACGGCCGAACAAGACCTCACTATTGTCAGGCGAGACAATTGGGCCGATGTCCATGATGCCTGCCCCGACGCCCGGAAATGTCAGCTGCGTGACAGTCCCTCCCGAAACCTCCACGCGGTAAATGGCCTGCTCACCTGTCGCGAGATTCATCGCCTCGACGACGATGAATGAGCCGTCGGGCGACCAGTCCATCCTTCGGACGAGAAGTGCGTCGGTTCCGCCCACGCGAAGCACCTGGGAGGTCAGGGGCGTCGGGCTGCTGCCGTCGTACCCGACGAGCCAGATCCGGCTCCCAGCGGCGGAGTCCAGTACCACGGCAAGCTGATCTGAGTTCTGCGGGTTCCACGCGAAGACTCCGAAGCCGCTGAGCGAGGCGTCGGCGGCGTCCGTCGCGAACACCTTACCGGTCCCGTTACCGATCCCGCTGAGGCTTGAGACCGGCCCCGAAGCGTCGGCGATCACGCACACGTCCTGGCGGGCGTAACCGCTGAGATCGCCGCAGGTGAATGCGACGTGGACGCCGTTGGGGCTGTAGCGGGCACCGAAGGTACTCGTATCCGATACCATGCTCACGCTGGATGCCCCGTCCGAGGACACGGCCCAGAGCTCGTGGAAGAGGTCCAACGGGTTTTGCGAGAACACCACGCGCGAACGGTCGGGCGACCAGCGTGGGTACATGAAGTAGGTCCCCGACGTGCCGAGGATCTGCGTCAGCGAGGAGCCGTTGCCCTCCACCCTGAAGACCCCGACGGAGACGCTTGCCGAATCGCCCGCGAAGAGAATCGGGTCGCCTGGGGACTGTTGGATCCAGTTGATCACGGCGCCGTTC
>JAOUDR010000272.1 GCA_029859185.1 Gemmatimonadota bacterium | reverse complement strand
CAGCCGCGCCCCTTGTCGAGCGGTCAGTCAAACTTCGTGTTGGCGCGAGTGATACTCGCGGCTCGGCCCTGTCAGTGAGGCTGACGCGCGCCCCGCCGCTTTGAGCGGCAGGGCCGAGCCGCGGCTCTCAGCCGCGCCTCTTGTCGAGCGGTCAGTCGGACTTCGGGTTGGCGCGAGTGATACTCGCGGCTCGGCCCTGTCAGTGAGGCTGACGCGCATCCCCGCCGCTTTGAGCGACAGGGCCGAGCCGCGGCTCTCAGCCGCGCCTCTTGTCGAGCGGTCAGTCGGACTTCGTGTTGGCGCGAGTGATACTCGCGGCTCGGCCCTGTCAGTGAGGCTGACGCGCGCCCCGCCGCTTTGAGCGACAGGGCCGAGCCGCGGCTCTCAGCCGCGCCTCTTGTCGAGCGGTCAGTCGGACTTCGTGTTGGCGCGAGTGATACTCGCGGCTCGGCCCTGTCAGTGAGACTGACGAGGGCCGAGGTCTAGGCGTGCAGCGCCGCTTCGAGCGCGGGCCTCAACTCCGGATACTGGAACGCATAGCCCACGTCCAGCGCGCGTCGTGGGACGACTCGTTGGGACGCGAGCATTGCCTCGGCGGCCTCGCCCAAGGCGAGTCGCAGCGCGAACTCGGGCACTCGGGCCACAGCGGGACGGCTGAGCACCGATCCCAGTGTCTTGGCGAACTCGTTGACCGTGACGGGGTTGGGTGCGACGGCGTTGACGGCGCCCGGCAGGTCGCGCTCCAGCGCCAGCAGGATCAAGCCAACGACATCGGCCACGTGAATCCACGACCACCACTGGGTTCCGGCACCCCACGGTCCACCGACGCCCAGGCGGAACGGTGTGAGCATCGAGTGCAGTGCGCCGCCGCCTGCTCCAAGGGCGATGCCGGTCCGCAGCAGCGTCACGCGCGTGATGTCGGCGGCCCCGCGCGCCGCTTCTTCCCACTCGATGCAGAGGCGGGCGAGAAAGTCGTCTCCCGCCGGGGCCGTCTCGTCGAGCTTGCGGTCGCCGCGTGATCCGTAGTAGCCGACCGCCGACGCGCTCACGAAGACCGCCGGTGGCGTCTCCACATGACGAAACGCGTCCACGATGCAGCGCGTCGTCTCGAGCCGGCTCTCACGAATCTGGAGCTTGCGCGTCTCCGTCCAGCGGTGCGGTGGGTCCACGATGGGGGCGCCGGCCAGATTGATCACGGCGTCGCACGTGCCAAGCATCGTCTGCCACGGGCCCGGTCGGGTCGGGTCGCTGCGGACCAGTTCGACGGCGTCGGTATTCCACGGGTTGTCGGTGCCCCGGGACACCACGACCGCGCGGTGTCCGTGCTCGGTCAGCGCGGCAACGACCCGGCGCCCGAGGAATCCCGTGCCGCCGGTGACGAGCACCTTCATTCGGCGGCCTCCACCTGAAACCGGGCATCCACCGCGACGGCGCCATCGGCGAGGGCGAAGAGCGGATTGATGTCCATCTCGACGATCCGCGGGTGCCGTACGGCGAGTTGCGAGACCCGAAGCAGCATCTCCTCGAGGGCTGCCCGGTCGCGCGGGGGCTCGCCGCGCACGCCGTCGAGCAGCGGCGACATGCGGACGTCCTTGATCATGCGGCGTGCGTCGATGTCGAGCAGGGGCACGAGCCGGAACTGGACGTCGCGCAACACCTCGACGTACACGCCCCCGAGTCCGAACATCGCCATGGCGCCAATGCGCGGCACGCGCGTGAGCCCGATGATCGTCTCGCGGCCGGCGGGGGCCATGGCTTGGACGAGGAGGCCGGAGACGGGGTGGGGAATCGAGGGATCGAGGGATCGAGGGCTCGCGGGATCGAGCGGTGCGGGGATTGCGTGGTCGGGTGCGGCATCCGCTTTGGGGGCGGACTGCGAGGCGCGGGCGGCCATGGTCTGGGCGGCTTCTTTGACGCCGAGGCGGTCGGTGAGGCCGAGGGCGACGCCGCCCACGTCGGTTTTGTGGGTGATGGCGGGGTCGACGATCTTCAGCGCGACCGGGAAGCCGAGGGCCGCTGCCGCGTTGGCGGCGCCGGCCGCGAGCTTCTCGGCGTTGCCGTCGTCGGGCACGAACTGCCACGGGGTGACAGGAATGCCGTACGCCTCGAGAATGCGGAGCGCGTCGGGCTCGGGCACCTTCCCGCCGCCGTGCGCCATGACGCGATCGAGGATGGCGGTCACGGCGGCGTCATCCACGATGAAGGTCCGGGCGACGCCGTCGGGATCCTGCTGGCGCTCGCGATAGCGCCACATGGCGCTGAGGGCGCGCGCGGCCGACTCGGGGAAGATGAAGCCGGGCACGCTGGCGTCGTGCAGCTGTTCGAGGCCGGCCGGGAGCCCTTCGCGTCCCATCAGGACGGCGAGCATCGGCTTCTCGGGGTGGCGCGCGTTCACCCGCACGATGGCCTCGGCCACGTCGCGCGTCTGGATGCCGAGTGGGGGTACGAACGCCGCGAACGCCGCGTCCACGTTGGGATCGCTCAGCACGCAGTCGAGCGCGAACTCGTACGATTCGGGGCGGGCGCTCGCGATCATGTCCACCGGATTCCGCACGCTGGCCTCTTCCGGCAGGCGAGTGCGGAGCTTGGCCTCGGTGGCGGGGTCGAGCGGGGTCACGTTGAGGCCGTTGGCCTCGCAGGCGTCGGCGATGATGATGCCGGGACCGCCGGCGTTCGTGACGATGGCGACCCGGTTCCCCTGCGGCAACGGCTGGTTCGAGAACGCCATCGCGAAGTCGAACAACTCCTCGACGGTCTGGGCGCGGATCACGCCCGATTGGGCGATCACCGCCTCGGTGGCAAGCTCGGTGCTGCCGAGCGCGCCCGTGTGCGAGGCGGCGGCGCGCTGACCGGCGCCGGTCCGCCCTGATTTCACGACGCAGATGGGCTTGGTGCGTGAGATGCGGCGCGCCAAGTCCACGAACCGTGCCGGGTTGCCGAAGTTCTCGAGGTACATGAGCACCGTCGTGGTGCTCGGGTCGGTCTCCCAGTACTCGAGCAGGTCATTGCCGCTCACGTCCGCTTTGTTGCCGGCGGACACGAACGACGAGAACCCGATGCCGTACGCCGCGGCGTAGTCGAGGATCGACAGGCCCATGGCGCCGGACTGGCTCATGAAGGCCACCGGACCGGGCGGTGGCATCACCGGAGCGAACGTCGCGTTCATGCGGACTTCGTCCGCGGTGTTCATCACACCCATGCAGTTCGGTCCTACGAGGCGAATCCCGGTCCCCGCCAGGGCTTCGCACAGCTCACGCTCCCGCGCGATGCCCGCGCCGCCGACCTCCTTGAACCCCGCCGAGATCACGACGAGCCCGCGCACCCCGGCCGCGACGCACTCCTGGACCACCGCGAGCACATGCTCCTTGGGGACCGTGATGACCGCCAGGTCGATGGGCCGTCCCACCGCGGCCACACTCGGGAACGCCGGAATCGAGTGGATGAACTCGGCCTTGGGGTTGATCGGGTAGACGGCGCCCTGGAAGCCGTAGCGCAGCAGGTTGTCCACGATCTGCCAGCCGATGGTGTTGGGCTGACGCGAGGCGCCGATGACGGCGACGGACGTGGGGCGGAGGATGGGGTCGAGGGAGGATGGCATGGGGGGAAAATAGCGTGAAACGTGAAACGTGAAACGTGAACGTCCCGCGGCCTTCGTTTCACGTATCACGTATCACGTTTCACGACACTCGACTTCCGCTCCATCATCGTGTCGTCGCGGCCCTCACCGCACGATCACGAACTTCCCCTTCGCCTGCACCGGCGTGCTCGCCGGGGCGCTCGGATTGCTGGGGGCCGAGAGCGCCCAGAGGTACAGACCCCCGGCCACGACGGCGCCGTCGCGGGAGGTGAGGTTCCAGAACAGGTCGCCGTCGCCCTCGAGATCGGCGGGTTCCCAGGTGATCTGCTGCACGAACTGGCCGGCGATCGTGTAGATGCGGAGGGTGCCGCGGGGTGGCACGTGGGTGAACAGCAGGCGCGGCTCGCCGAACGACGGCTGATACAGCGAATACACCACGAAGGGGTTGGGCACGACACGGATCTGCGCCAGCGTCGAGTCCGTCACCGCTGTGATGGCTTCACCGGTGGTCGCGGCGGTGACGTCGATCGTGACTTCACTGGCGGGCGTGAACCCCACGTGATAGCCGAACCGCGTCCGGTCGCCGGTGCGGAACGGGTCGTAGCCCGTGGCTCCCGCGGTTGTCTGGACAACCGGATTGCAGGACTCCCTCACGGCATCGCATCCCAACACGGCACGGCTGAACGTCACCGCCCGCCGCGAGCGCTGGAGCGGACGGCCGTCCGGACCGAGCACCACACCGGTGGTCCCCGAGGCGGGGTCGAGAGCGGTGGAGTCCTCAACGACATCCTCCAGGAAGGTCAACGCGTCGCCCGGGATCCACTGATCCGGCTGGACCCCGACCGAGATCGTGTCCGGCCCGCTGCCCAGCACCAGGCGGTTGGAAGACCGCCGGATCATGGCCACGTCGACCGGCCGGTCGAACGTCACGTTGTGGACGGTGAGCGGCAGCTTGCTCGCGACGAGGTCGGCTTGCTCCACGCCGATCAACGTCGCGGTTTCGACGTCGGTCCGCCCGACGGTCACCGGTGGCCGGCGGGACAGCGCTGCCTGTACTTCGGCCTCGGTGGCCGCGGGATTCGCGAGGTTGAGGACGAAGCCGCGCACGACCCCGAACGGATCGTCGTACCAGGTCACTTCGTAGGTGCCCGTGCCATCCGCGGTGCGGGACGATGACGTCTCGCGCCATTGCACCATGAACGCGTCGACGAGGTCGCGCGGCACCACGGAGTCCGACGGGAGCAGCTTGAGCTCCGCCAGGGATTGGGCTCCGCGGAGCTGCGTTTCAGCCGCCGGG
>JAOUDR010000273.1 GCA_029859185.1 Gemmatimonadota bacterium | reverse complement strand
GGGGGTGTCCATCGAGAAGCTGCAGGGGACCATCCAGAACGACATCCTCAAGGAGTACATGGCGCAGCACGCCTGGATCTTCCCGGCGGAACCGGCGCTGAAGGTCATCGTGGACATGTTCGAATGGGCCGCGGAGCACACGCCCAAGTGGAACACGATCTCGATTTCGGGATATCACATTCGGGAGGCGGGTTCCACCGCGGTCCAGGAGTTGGCGTTCACCCTGGCCAATGGCTTCTGCTACGTGGAGCACGGCGTCGCGCGGGGGCTCGACGTGGATACCTTCGCGCCGCGGCTCTCGTTCTTCTGGGATGTCCACAACGATTTCTTCGAGGAGATCGCCAAGATGCGGGCCGCCCGGCGGATCTGGGCGCGTCACCTGCGCGAGCGCTACAACGCCCGCGACCCGCGCAGCTGGATCATGCGGTTCCACTGCCAGACGGCGGGTGTCACGCTCGCGGCGCAGCAGCCGCTGATCAACATCGTCCGCGTCGCCTATCAGGCGATGGCCGCCTCGCTCGGCGGAACCCAGTCGCTGCACACCAACGCCTTCGACGAGACGCTCGCGCTGCCGACCGAGGACTCGGTGCGCATCGCCCTCCGGACCCAGCAGATCCTTGCGTATGAGACCGGCGTCCCGAACGTGACGGACCCCCTCGGCGGCAGCTATTACGTGGAGGCGCTGACCGACCAGCTGGAGCGCGAGGCGGAGGCCATCTTCGCGGAGATCGACGCGCAGGGTGGCGTGGTCAAGGCGATCGAGGCGGGGTGGTCGCAGCGGCAGATCGCGCGGTCCGCCGCCCGGTTCCAGCACGAAGTGGAGCAGCATCAGCGCACGATCGTCGGTGTCAACGAATTCGTGGAGGACGACGAAACGGCGGTGGAAATCCTGAAGATCGGCAACGAAGCGGAGGCGTCGCAGCGGGAGCGGCTCGCCCAGCTTCGCGCCACCCGCGACCAGGCGCTCGTGGACCAGCGGCTCGAGGCCCTGCGCCAGGCCGCCGCAGAAGACCGGAACGTGATGCCCGCCATGCTCGACTGCGCGCGGGCGTACTGCACACTCTTTGAAATCCGCCACGTGCTCGAAGGGGTCTTTGGAACCTACCGGGAACCGGTGTTCTTCTGACCCTCGGGCCGCTGGCCAGGAGGAAGTCATGGCACGCACCACCAAGTCCGCCGACGGCAGCATCGCGGCGCAACTCGAGCGTCTCAATGCCTTTCGCCCCGGGAAGCATCGCGTCGTCAGCTGCTACCTGAAGGTGGAGCCGCGCGATCGTGCGCGGGGCAAGTACCTGATCAAGGTGAAGAACCGGGTCCGCGACCTCGAAGCGGCGCTCCCTGAGCTCGGGCTCGAGCGGGCAACGATGGAGGCGATCAAGGCCGACCTCGCGCGCGTGCTCGACTTCCTCAAGCAGCCGGGCAATCTGCCCGCGTCGCAGGGGGTCGCCATCTTCGCCTGCGGTCCCCAGAAGCTCTGGGAGGTCGTGCCGCTGCCGTTCGTCCACCGGTCCCGGCTCGCCGTCGACCGCACCCCGCTGGTGCGCGAGCTGGCCTCCGCCGAGGACGAGTTCGGCCGGATCCTGACGGCGGTCCTCGACCGCACCGCCGCCCGCTTCTTCCAGGTGACCGCGTTCGGCGCCACGGAGGTGCCCGGCATCACCGCCGACGCCACGCGCGGCGGCCGGTACCACGGCGACCAGGACGGGCCGGGCTGGGGGGAGCACAGCTACAACAACCGCCTCCGCACCGAGCGGCAGCGGCATCTCGAGGCGGCGGCGCTGCACCTGCAGTTGCTCGACAAGAAGGACCCGGTGCGCGGCATCGTGCTGGCCGGCATCGGCACCGATGCCGGCGTGCTGCAGCCCTATCTCCACCCCTACCTGCTCGATCGCGTCATGGGATCCGTCCGCCTCAACGCCAAGAAGGTGACTGCAGCGGAAGTGCGGGAGGCCACGCTGGCGGTGCGCGCGGACTGGGAGCGCGCCTCGGAACTGTTGCTGATGCACGACCTCGAGGAGGGACTCGGCACCGGCTGGGCCGTCGACGGCGTGCACGACACGCTCAAGGCGCTCGGCCGCGGCCAGGTGCGGACCCTGCTGGTCGATCCGGACGTCGCCGAGCCGGGGTTCCGCGGCATCTCGTCGGGGCGGCTGGCGCTGATGGAGGCGGACCTGCGCGGGGAGAAGGACGTCGTCCCCGTCATCGACGTGATCGACGACGCCATCGAAGAGGCGCTGCGGCAGCGGGTCACGGTCAACGTGGTGTTCGAGCCGGCGGCCAAGCAGGCGATTCACGGATTGGCGGCGCTGCTCCGCTTCCGGTAGCCCCGCACCATTCCAGACAGGAGTTCGCGCGCATGACACGCAGGAAGTCGCTCTCCCGGCCGATCCGGGTGCTCGTGGCCAAGCCCGGCCTCGACGGGCACGACCGGGGGGCCAAGGTCGTTGCCGCCGCTCTCCGCGACGCGGGGATGGAGGTCATCTACACCGGCCTGCACCAGACTCCGGAGATGATTGCGGCCGCCGCGGTGCAGGAGGATGTCGACGTGGTGGGGCTGTCGATCCTCTCCGGCGCCCACATGACGCTCTTCCCGCGCGTGCGCCAGCTCCTCGACGCGCAGGGTCGGCAGGACATCCTCCTCACCGGCGGCGGCATCCTGCCGACCGAAGACGTCGCGGCGCTCGAGAAGCTGGGTACCGGTCGACTCTTTGGGCCAGGGACCCCTACCACCGACCTGATCGAATACATCCAGGCGTGGGCCGCCGAACACCTGAAAGACTGACGTGACGCCTTCCCGCTCCGGTTCGCACGCCGGCAGGCTCCGCACCCTGACCGACGAGTACCTCGAGTTGGCTCGCCGCCTGGAACAGGGTGGCGGCGCCAAGCGCATCGCCAAGATGCACGGCAAGGGCCAGCTCTCCCCCCGCGAACGTGTCGAGCAGCTTCGGGATCCCGGCACGCCCTGGGTCGAAATCGGGCTGCTGATCGCCTACGACCAGTATGACGGGCAGGCGCCGGGCGCCGGCGTCATCACCGGGGTCGGTGTTGTCGAGGGACGGGAGGTCGTCATCGTCTCGAACGACGCCACCGTCAAGGCGGGGTCGTGGTGGCCCGAGACCATCAAGAAGATTCTCCGCGCGCAGGAAGTCGCGATGCGCCAGCGGATTCCGATCATCTATCTCGTCGACAGCGCCGGCGTCAACCTCCCCTACCAGGGTGGCGTCTTTCCGGGACAGTACGGCGCGGCCCGGATCTTCTACTACAACTCGATCATGCGCCGGTACCTCCACGTGCCGCAGATCAGCGCCGTGATGGGAAGCTGCGTCGCCGGCGGCGCCTACCTGCCGGCGCTCTCCGACGTGATCTTCATGGTGGAGGGGACGAGCTTCATGGGGCTCGGCGGCCCCAACCTGGTGAAGGGCGCCACCGGCCAGACGGTGGACGGCGAGTCGCTCGGCGGGGCACACACCCACACCGAGATCAGCGCCGTCGCCCACTACCGTGCCGCGACGGATACCGAGTGTCTCGTGCGGATCCGCGAATATGTCGGCCGGCTGCCGAGGCTCGAGGGGGTGCGCCACCGGGTGCGGGAATCACACGCGCCAAAGCGCGATCCGACCGAACTGTACGATGTCCTGCCGCAGGACCATCGCATGTCGTACGACATGCAGCACCTGCTCGACTGCCTCTTGGACGACGGGGCGCTGGACGAATTCCAGCCGGATGTCGCGAAGGAGATGATCTGCGGACACGCCCACCTCGAGGGGTGGCCGGTGGCGGTCATCGTGAATCGGCGCGGCCTCGTGAAGGGGGCTCCGGGCACCCGGCCGAAGTTCGGTGGCATCGTCTACACCGAGAGCGCCGAGAAGGTGGCGTATTTCATCGAGACAGCCAGCCGGGAGCGGATGCCGCTCCTCTTCATCCAGGACGTGAGCGGCTTCATGGTCGGCCCTGAAGCGGAGCACTCCGGCATCATCCGGGCGGGAGCCCGCTTCGTCGAGGCGATGGCCACCACCGTCGTGCCCAAGATCGTGCTGACCGTCAATCATGCCTCCGGGGCGGGGTATTACGCGATGGCGGGGCAGGGATTCGATCCTGACTTCATTCTCTCCTGGCCCACCGGCAGGATGGCGGTGATGGAGGGTGAGTCTGCGGTGACGGCCGTCCACGGACCGGACATCGAGAAGGCCAAGAAGGCCGGCGCCGAGCCGTCTGCGGCGGTGCAGGCCTCGATGGACTCGATGCGCGAGGACTACGAACACCAGCTTGATGCCAAGTTCGCGGCTGCCCGTGGCTATGTCGACGCGATCGTCACGCCGGAAGAGACGCGCGACCAGCTCGCCTTCCTCCTGCGCACTGTCTCCAACTACGCCGTGCCGCACCTCGGGCCGTTCGTCCTGCCACCGCTCGATTCGGTTCCGCAGCGCTGATGCGGCTCCGCCCAATCGCGCTTCTCACCGCGTTCGCCTTGGCCTGCGCACCCGCAGTCCAGCAGCCGCAGCCCAACATCGATCCCGGTCGGGCGGAGACGCCCCCTGCGGCGGTGCCCGCCCCCAATCCCCCGACGCCAACCGTGCCACTCGCTCCCGCGGACGCAGCGTTCGCCAATGGGTGGATGCCGCTCGCGGCCACGGCCATTCCTGACTTCCTCGCGTTGCATCCCACATGGGATGGCCGCGGGGTGCTGATCGGCATCCTGGACAGCGGGATCGACGCCCTGGTGCCGGGGCTGCAGCGGACCCCGGACGGGAGCCCAAAGCTCCTCGACCTGCGGGACTTCAGCGGAGAAGGCGCCGTGCCGCTGTCACCGCTCGCGCCCCGGGGAGACTCGGTCCGGGTCGGCGGAATCACGGTGGTCGGGATGAGCCGCGTGC
>JAOUDR010000271.1 GCA_029859185.1 Gemmatimonadota bacterium | reverse complement strand
GGTTGGGTTGTGGGCGACCCGGGGGTCGCCCCTACCGATGGTGGGTGTGGGACGGGGTGGTTGGGTTGTGGGCGACCCGGGGGTCGCCCCTACCGTTGCCGGGGGCGGCACCACCGTGCGGGGCGACCCCCGGGGACGTGACCTACGACCCGCCCGGCCGCCCGCCCGTGTTCAGGTTGGCGAGCATCCGTGCCGCCAACTCGTCAGCCACGATGCCAAGACGCACTTGTTCCTCGGTGCGCACGCTGTCCGGGAGCGAGTTGATGATCTCGCCGTGGTACGCGTACGACACGTAGTACAGCGAGAGAATGTTGGCCGATGGTTGGTCTACCCAGCCGCGCGGGCGGGCCCGTGCGGCCGCTTCAGGGTGGTAGACGTCGAACAGCAGCTGTTCGGTGCGCCGGAGGTCGAGCCACCCAAGTCCCCGGACGAATCGCACGCTGTCGCTCGGCTCGATGCGGGTCGGCATGAGGCGCCGCGCGAACGCTTGGGTCAACATGAAGTCCGTGAGACCGAGTTGCTCGGGGGCACCACCGGTGGTGCGGCCAAAGTAGATCGGGCGGATGCCGAGGTTGTCGCGGATGGCCTGGAGTGTGATGAGGGTTGCCCGGTCATAGACGCCGGGCTCCAGGGTGGCGCTCACCTCCCCGACGCGCAGGGCACTCCGTTGCTCGATCTGGAAGACGAGGGGCAGGGAATCCACCCCGGCGATCGACAGATCGAGCACCGGGGTCGTGGGCATCGGGACATCCATGTCCCGATAGGGCGCGACGGCGTTTTCGATGTCGAACGGCTCCAGGGGGCGTCGCAGGATCTGCCGGATGTGCCAGTCCGTGTTCATCAACGACTGGTTGAGGACCGTGACGTCGCGACGAATCCCCTCGACTTCCTGCGCGTACCAGAGCGGAAACAGGTCGTTGTCACCCGCGGTGATCAGGATGGCATACGGCTCCACCGATTGCAGCAAGTCGACGGCAAAGTCCCGGGCCAGGGTCTCGCCCGCCCGGGATGCCGAGAGACGGTTCGTGGATAACGGGATCAGCGCGACGGCCAGAATGGGTGCGGTGGCCAGCCACGCGCTCTGCAGCGCGCCGCGTCGGCGCACCGCGTCTTCCAGCAGCGCCCACAGGCCGCCCAGGCCAAGGGCCACCCACACGCCCCACAGCTGGAACGACGCCACGAAGAAGTAGTCCCGCTCACGGACCTCGCGATCGAGCGTCTCGCCGGGGCGAATCGAGTACCCGTAGCGGAAGTTGAGGTAGTAGACGAGGACGAACGTCAGCGTGATCATCAGGGCCGTCATCGCGCTCGCGGCCCGCCGGTCGCGACGCCACTGCACCACGGCGCCGGCCAGCCCCAGGAACGCAAACAGCCCGGCCAGCACGCGCCTGACGTCGGCTCCGAGGTCACGGCCGAACTGCCACCCGAAATACTGGAAGTAATTCGCGATCTGCGACGGGAGGTCCGCCATGCGCTGGGTCACGGGGGGCTTCTGGTACTGCTCGCGCGACAGCACGGCCCACAGCGTGTTCCACGTCGTGGGCTCGCCCTCGTTGATCGGTGGGAACTGGCCGGCGCGCATCGGCAGGAACACGTAGTTGAGCGAGATGCCCACCAGCACGGCCCCAATGGCCAGATAGAGCGTGGGAGAACGGAACGCGTCGGGCTCGCGCCAGACGATGTGGGCGACCGCGAACGCCAGGAGGGCGAGCACGATGATCCGCCCGGACGGTGGGCCGTTCACGAGCGGGGCCCACGCCCCGAACACGGCGAGCGTGATCAGCAGCCCGAAGAGCATGACCCACGGCCGGATGGCCTCGCGCCAGTCGGTGGCGACCACGTACACCGCCACCGCAGCGGCGGCGAGTACGCCCATCTGGTGATTGGTCGACGTGAGCACCAGCAGGTAGCCGATCAGCAGGAGCAACCGGTCCCGCGGCCAGCCCCGCTCGGCATCCGCCCAGTGGACCCCGAGCCACAGGATCAGCGCACTGGACAGCAGGCTCACCGTGTAGACCTTCTCGTTCACCACCGACTGGTTCCAGACGGTGAACGTGGTGGCCCCCACGAGGATCCCGGCAAAGGCCGCCGCCGCGCGCGCCCGCGCGTGCGGGATCACGGGCTGCAGCCATCGCTCCGCCACGAGAAACAGGAAGCCCGAGGCGAGCGCGCTCGTGACCGCGGCGAACAGGTTGATCCGCAAGGCGTAGTGCGAGAGCGGCAAGAGCTGGCCCCACACGTTGGCCAGGATGACGAAGAGGGGATTCCCCGGCGGATGCGGAATGCCCAGCACCTTGGCCGCGGCGATGTACTCGGACGTGTCCCAGAACTGCGTCGTCGGCGCAATCGTGAGCACGTAGATGGCCAGCACCACCCCGGTAGCGAGGGCGGCCAGGCCGTACGGCGGCCGCTCAGTCGTCGTGTCGTTCATGGGTCTCCGTCATGTCTCAGTGCCGGAACTGCCGCCGGCCGGTCAGCACCATGGCCATGCCGCGGGCGTCGGCTGCCGCGATGACTTCCTGGTCGCGCACCGAGCCGCCTGGCTGGATGATGGCGCAGATCCCGGCCGCGCCAGCCTCTTCCACTCCGTCAGGGAACGGGAAGAACGCGTCGGACGCCAGGACCGCATCGTCCGTCGCGTGTCCCGCGGCGTGCGCCTTGTGGACCGCCAGGAACGACGCGTCGACGCGGCTCATCTGACCGGCGCCAATCCCGATGGCGGCTTCGTTCCTGGCGAGGAGAATCGCATTCGACTTGACGCTCGCGACGGCCGCCCACGCGAACCGCAGGTCGCGCCACTCTTCGTCCGTCGGCGCCCGGGTCGTGGGTACGGTCCACGTGGACTCGTCCGCGGCGTACCGGAACCGGTCTTGCGCGAGCAGGCCACCGCGCACGCGTTTGAAGTCGAGCAACGGGCCGACCGACCCGCGCGGCAGCTCCACCACGCGAAGGTTCTTCTTCTTGCCAAACACGGCGAGCGCCTCCGGCAGCACGTGCGGCGCAACCACAACCTCGACGAACAGATCGTGCATCGCCTCGGCGGTGGCGCCATCGATGGCCGTATTGAAGGCAATCACCGACCCGAACGCCGACGTCGGATCGGTCGCCAGCGCGCGCTGGTACGCTTCGGCTGCGGTGTCCCCGAGGGCGAGGCCGCAGGGCGTCGTGTGTTTGATGACGGCACACGCGGGCCGATCGGTCCAGGGCTCTACCGCCAGCAAGGCCCCTTCGATGTCCAGGATGTTGTTGAAGGAGAGCTCCTTGCCGTGGAGTTGGCGGAGATCCTTCATCCCGAACTCATCCGTGACGTAGAGCGCCGCGCGCTGGTACGGGTTCTCGCCGTAGCGCAGGACCATGCGGCGCGTGAGCGCGAGCGGGAGGTGCGCCGGCAGCTCCTCGTCGTGTCCGCGGGCCAGGTACGCCGCGATGACGCCGTCGTAGCTCCCGGTGTGGGCAAAGACCCTCGCGGCAAGCTCCCGACGCAATTGGTCCGGCACGGTCCCGCCGTCGAGGGCCGCGAGCACGCGGTCGTAGTCGGCGGGGTCCACGATCGGGAGCACCGCGGCGTGGTTCTTGGCGGCCGACCGCAACATGCTCGGGCCGCCGATGTCGATCTGCTCGATCGCCTCGGCGAACGTCACGTTGGGCTTCGCGATCGTCTCCCGGAACGGATACAGATTGACGACCACCAGGTCGATGGGCGCGATCCCGTGGCTCGCGATCGCCTCCATGTGCGCCGCCACGTCGCGCCGGGCCAGCAGGCCGCCGTGGACGGCGGGGTGCAGGGTCTTCACGCGCCCATCGAGCATCTCGGGGAAGCCGGTCACCTGCTCGACCGGCAGCACGGCGATGCCGTGCTCCGAGAGCAGGCGGGCGGTCCCACCCGTGGAGATGATCTCCCAGCCACGGCTCGCGAGCGCGCGAGCGAACTCCGCAATCCCACGCTTGTCATAGACCGAGATCAAGGCGCGAGGCACGCTGTCCTCCTTCGTCCGTAACCCATTCAGCCATTCTCCCCGGTGGCCATGGTGGCCACGACGGGCGCGGCGGTCACCGCGAATGCCGTTCCATCCGCCGTGAGCCGCAACGGTCGTCCCGCGCGGGCTGCGGCCAGGACCACCGCGGGCAGGAGTTGATGTTCCATCGCCAACACGCGATCCCGCAGTGTCTCGGGCGTATCGTGCGGCAGGACCGGCACCGGCCACTGCGCGACGATGGGACCGCGGTCGTACTCGGCCGTCACCAGGTGTACGGTGGGGCCGCTCACGGTCGCTCCCGAGGCAAGCACCGCCTCGTGAACGCGCCGCCCGTACATGCCCTTCCCACCGAACGACGGCAGCAGGGCAGGGTGGATGTTGAGCATCCGTCCGTCGTACGCGGCGACCACCGTCGCCGGGACGAGCTTCAGGTAGCCGGCGAGGACGACCAACTCCACCCCATGGGCGCGCAAGGCCCCGAGCAGCGCGTCACCGTCGGCGGGATCGGCAATGTGCCAGGTAGCAACCCTCGCCCGCTCCGCCCGCGCCACCGCGCCGGCCCCCTCGACATTGCAGGCGACGAGTGCCACCTCCGCCGGCTGCGGCGGACGGCACGCGTCCAGCAACGCCTGCAGGTTGGATCCGGATCCCGACGCCAACACCCCAACTCGCATCCGCGCGCCCGCTCCCTCCCCGCGTTACTCCATGGTTCGGCCATCGGCCATCGGCCATCGGCCATCGGCCATCGGCCAACGGCTAACGGCTAACGGCCAACGGCTAACGGCCAACGGCCAACGGCCAACGGCCAACGGCTAACGGCTAATTGCCAACGGCCAACGTACTGACCGCCTGTCCTACCGCCGCCGCCACCGTCCCAAACTCGCCATCCGCCACCGTGCGCACAT
>JAOUDR010000270.1 GCA_029859185.1 Gemmatimonadota bacterium | reverse complement strand
AGCTCCCCCCGCGTGTAGATCTCTCCCGCCCGCGCAACCAACCCAATCCGCCGCACGTTCGCGATGCGCACCAGCGGATCAGCCTCGAGCACCACGAGGTCCGCGACCGCGCCGGGCGTAATCGTCCCCACGCTGTCGAGGCCCATGGCGCGCGCCCCGATCCTGGTAGCGGACACGAGCACGTCCATCGTGGCCATCCCCGCCGACTCCATCGCCTCGAGTTCCATGAACACCGACGCGCCGTGCAGCGTCAGCGGGTTGCCGGCGTCGGTGCCCATGACGACCGGAATGCCGGCGGCGTGCACGCGCCGCAGGTTGTCGAGGGCCTGCTGGTACTGGCGCGTGGCGCGGTCGCGCGACCGTGCCAGCTGCGCGGCTGTCGGCGGCCGATCCTGGGCCACCGTGTCGGTCGCGAGCGCCTTGGCGCGCGTCTCCGGATCCACGCACGCGAACGGCTGGGTCTCCCGCGCGACCGTGCGCTCCGCAACCTGCCGGTACCCGTCGTAGACCGTGAGGGTGGGCGTGTAGTAGGTGCCCGCCGCACGAGCCAGGTCCAGGAACTCGTCATCGACCGGGTCGCTGGTCACCGAGTGCACCAGGAGATGGGCACCGGCCCGCACCGCGTCCTTGGCGCCGGCGAGGCCGGTGGCGTGGACAATGAGCGGCAGACCCGCTTGACGCGCCTCGTCGCTGACCGCCATCAGGAGCCGGGCCATGGTGGCCGTGTCCGGCGGCTGTGGCGGCATGATGTACCAGACCTTGATGGCGGCCGCACCCCACGCAGCGTGGGCCCGCACGGCGTCGCGGACAGTGGCCTCGTCCGTCATATGAATGAACTGCCGATGGCCCGGCAGATTCAGCCAGAAATCGACCGTGGAGAGCAGGGGACCGGCGGCGCGCACGTGCGGCGCGGTGGTGCTCCGGGCGGTGCGTGCTTCGAGGTCCCAGGTCCACGGATATCCGCCCACGTCGAACACCGACGTGACCCCGCTGCAGAGATACGACCGATAGAAGCGCTCCGGATGCATGCGGAGCTTGGCGGCGGTCCGCTCGTACGGGTGCTGGGCGCGGAGGTCGAGCGCGTCGGGCCGTCCGTCCACCCATCCCGTCTGCGAGAAGTGGACATGTGCGTCCACCAGTCCCGGGATGATCCACTTGCCGGCCGCTTGCACGACGTGGACGTCATCCCCGATCGGGCACGCGCTGGCCGGGCCGGCGCACGCGATTCTCCCGTCCCGCATCACGACGACCGCGTCCGGCGTCGGTGTCCCACCGGTACCGTCGATCAGCGTGGCGCCCACGAGCGCCATCGGCGACGGCGCGGCGCCTGGCGTCGAGAACGCCGTGGTCACCGCGACCTTCCAGCCGTCGTCTGTGCGTAGCAGGACCCGCTCGCTCACGCCGCGATCGCTCACCCCGTTGGTCACGACCCGGTAGCGATACGCGCCATACGCGACGTCCGGCGTGATCGGGATGATCTCGAAGTGCGTGGCGACGAGCGTGTCGGGCCATGCCCCACCCGCACCTTCGGCAAAACCGGCGTACCCGCGCTGCACGCCCCCGGGACCCACGCGGCCCAGATCGGGGCTCTGCAGGTAATGCGAGAGGTAGGCGGCGCGGTCGCGCGCGTGGATGGCGGCGATGTTCCCGCGAAACGCGTCCATCGGACCGTTCTGTGCCGCGGCGGATCCGCCGAGGAGAGCGGTGCCGACCAGGCTGAGAATCGACCGGCGCAGTGACATTGGGGACCTCGTGAAGCGACCCGGGGAAGATGCTCCCCCGGGTCGCGTCGGCAAGTGCGCGGAGCGGCGCTTCAGGATGACCGGGCGAGGTCCGAGGCGCGCCGGGCCGGATGGGTCGAGACCGGGACCGGAGGCACGGGCTCGAGCTTGGCGACCGGATCGAGCTGCGCGGCCGCCTGCAAGCCCGCCCGGTCGGCGACCGCGATGCGGCGCCCCGTCACGGCCAGCAGCCCACTGATCGTCAACTCGCGCAGCGTCCGCGAGACCGTCTCCCGGCTGGCGCCGACCATCTGCGCCATGATGTTGTGCGTGATGCCCTTGGGGACGTTCGTCCCGTCCGCGCGGTCGGCCATGTCCAGCAGGAGCCGCGCGACCCGGCCGCGGACGTCGAGCAGGACGAGGCCGCGGATCTGATCGTCCGCGTGGCGGAGCCGCCGCGAGAGGTGCCGCAGCAGTCCCAAGCTGACCTCCGGCATGTCGGTCAGGCAGCGCCGGAACTCGTCCCGCCGCAGGATCAGCAACTCCGAGTCCTGCATGGCAATGACGTGTGCTGGGTTCGGCTGCTCGTCGAGCAGGGCGGTCTCGCCAAAGAAATCGCCCTTTTCCCGCGTACTGAGGATGACCTCGCGTCCGTCCTCTGCGGTGTACACGATCTTCACCCGGCCGGAGAGCACGATGTACAACGCCTCACCGGGCTCGCCTTCGAAGAGGATGACGCTGTCCTTCGGGAAGGACCGCGACACGGTGGCCTCCCGGATCCGCCAGATGTCGGATTCGCGGAGGAGTGAGAAGAGCGGGATCGTGCGGAGCGAGTTATCCATGATGCACCGGGGGGTGTGAACGGCCCCTAATTACAATGGCCGGCGGGGAAACGCAATGCGGCGGGGCCAGGCAACCTGCCTGACCCCACCAGTGAGCGTCAGAGGGCGGCCTCGTACCGGCGGGCCACTTCGTCCCAGTTCACGACGTTCCACCAGGCCGTCACATAGTCGGGTCGACGGTTCTGATAGAGCAGGTAGTAGGCATGTTCCCAGACGTCGAGCCCCAGAATGGGCGTCTTGCCGTCCATCAGCGGGCTGTCCTGGTTGGCCGTGCTCTCGACGGAGAGCTTGCCGTCCTTCACGAGGAGCCACGCCCACCCGCTCCCGAACCGGCTCCCGGCCGCGGCGCCGAACTGCTGCTTGAAACCGTCGAACCCACCCAGCTGCGCCTTGATGGCCTCGGACAGGCGTCCCCCCGGCTGGCCGCCCTTCTTGGGGCCCATGACCTGCCAGAACAGGGTATGGTTGGCGTGACCGCCACCGTGATTTCGTACGGCCCCGCGAATCGCTTCCGGGACCTGCTGGATGCCGCGGAGCAGGTCTTCGAGCGATTTCTGCTTCAGCTCGGGCGCCTTGTCCAGCGCGGCATTCAAGTTGTTGATGTACGCCTGGTGATGCTTGGTGTGGTGGATCTCCATCGTGCGCGCATCGATATGCGGCTCGAGCGCGTCATACGCATACGGCAGCGTCGGCAGCTCGTGTGCCATCGGTGTCCTCCTGGGAATGGGCCGGCCGGAATATAGCCACTTGCCGTTGGCCGAACGCCCCAACGCGCCCTCACGCGCCCCCACACGCCCTCACGCGCCCCCACGCGCCCTCACGCGCCCCCACGCGCCGCCACGCGCCCCCACGCGCCCCCACGCGCCCCCACGCGCCCCCCCTAGAACCCGATCTCCACTCCAAGCCGGATCTGCAGCGCCTCGCCGTAGAACAGCGTCGGCTCGGCCGCGTCGAACAGCGCGGCCCGGCGTGCCGCTCCCTGCTCCGCCCGATCGAGGATACCGTTCAGGTCGGCGTCGAACCCAGGCAGATACCACGGAGACTCACGCGGAATCGGCCGGGCACCGGCGGTCTCCTGTGCGGCACGCGCCTCGATGGCTCCCACGTCCGGGAGGACCCCGCCCCCAGGCCGCGCCGTTACGAGATTGGCCTGCCGCAGGAGGTTGCGTCCCTCGGCGATGAGGCGCACCGACGCGCCGCCCAGGGCGAAGACGCGGGTGAACCGCGCCGCGAGCGCGAACCCCCACGGCAACCGCTCCTCCGCTGCCCCGGGAACCGGATAGCCCGACGCCGCCGTCCCGCCCAGGGCCCCCATGATGCCGAACGGCAGGGGCCACAGCACGTTGAGGTCGATCGAATGGCGCCGGTCGAACTGGAGCGGGATCTCGACGGTGCCCCCGCTCCCCCCGCCCGTGGTCGTCGAGTCGAACGCCGTGGACACCACGCCCACGGCCTTCTGCAGGGCATAGCCGATCTCGATCGTCCGGCGCTCATCGAGCCGGGTGTCGAGCCGAATCTCCATGCCCTGGACCCGGCCAAAATCCAGGTTGGTGAACGTCGTGCCGAAGCTGCTGACGCCGATGCCGCTGGTCGTGAGGCCCGTGAGATCCTTGGCGTAGGCCGTGACGCGAAGCGCCGTAGCGTCGGTCAGCAGGTAGTCCAGGCCGACTTCGTACGCGGTGGCCCGCTCGAAGCTCAAGTAGGGATTCCCCTGGCGCCGCACCGCCGTATTCAGCGAGTCGTCGAGGCTCTGGTCGAAGAAGAACTGGAAATCCGGTGGTTGCGAGAACCTGCCGAAATTCCACCGCACGGCCGCCCGGTCGAGGCCGACCACCGCGAGCGGCATCGCAAAGCCGATCCGCGGGTGCACGATGAGCTGCCAGTCGGTCTGGACCACCGGGGCTGTCAGGTCGGCCCGGTCCGTCGGAGCGGCGAGCTGCGGCTGGAACCCCTCCACCCGCACCCCGAGGTCGATCGTCGCCGATTCGAAGGCATAGAGGGTCCATCCGGCCACGGTGCGAGGGTGGAACCGCACGTAGTTCGGGGCGGATCCCGCGAGCCCGCCCGTGGCGTGTTGGTACGCCTCGATCCGGTACAGCTTGAACGAGCCACCGGTCCGGAGGTCCAGCCGTGGGGACACCACGGTTTGCACGTCTACCCGCATGTCCGCGAAGTCGCTCCGCGACCACTCCGCGATCCCGGACGTCCCGTCGGTGACGAACAGGTCGGACCCGAAGATGCCGTACGGTCCCCCGAGGCCGGCGTCGGAGGGCGGCACGTATCCGGGAATCGTCCGGCCCGAGGCCACCTGCTCTTCGGTCGGGCTCCG
>JAOUDR010000269.1 GCA_029859185.1 Gemmatimonadota bacterium | reverse complement strand
GTCCGCAAGACTCTCGACGAGCTTGTAGTCCTGGACGTCGCCGCGCGCGACGAAGTGGAAGATCCGGTTTCCGTCCGGCCACCGGTAGAGCCAGGACTCGTTGGGCTCCACTTCGAGATCGGTACTCGGATCCGCCCGCGCCACGAACCGCGCCCGGTCGTCGGCCTCTCCGTGTCTGATGTAGATGACACCGCGATCATCCACCAGATCCTGGTCACTCCGGAACGGTTCATTGGTGTATCGCCGATGCCGGCTCACGAGCCGGAAGTGGCGCCACGCGTAGAAATACCGCCGGTAGTGCTCGGCCAGCCGCTCGCCGGCCGCCCGCGCGTCCTGGGCATCCCGCGCAGCCCAGAACCGCTCGAGCCAGCCGCGCACGTCGGCGTCCGCGGTGGCGTCGAACGCGGCACGCTCCTCCGACGTGAGGATCCACACGAGGTCGGCGCGGTACTCACCTCGTGCCTCGGGCGACAACGGCGCGGTCGCACCCGCGAAGTACCGGTCGACCCCCGCATCGGGGCGCCGCAGAAAGAAGAGCGTGCGCGCTTCTTCGAGAATGCCCGTCCCGCGGTCCCCCCCGACCGCGCGGTAGGCGGCAAACGCGACGAGGGCCGAATCGCCCTCCCCCATCTCCCGCTCGACGCGGCCGCGCGCGAGTTGCATCGCCGGGATCCGCCCCGCGGACGTCGCCGCCGCCGCCCGCAGTGCCCGCTGCGCCACGTCGAGCCGCTGGCGCACGCGCTGCCGCCGGGCGGCATCGGCGAGATCGATGACGGGCTGCGCGAAGCTCGGATCGGCGGCGGCCGCCCGCGCAAACGCCGCGGCGGCCTTGGAAAGGAAATCCCTGCCGAGCGCTTGTCGGACGTTCTCGATCGCGAGGGCGGGGTGCTCGCCGAGCGCCAGCTCGGAAATGCCCTGCCCGTACCACGGATACGGCCAGTCCGGCTCGAGCTCCGCCGCCCACTCGAATTCGCCTGCCGCCTCGTCGTAGTGCCGACGCTCGCCGGTGACCTCACCCAGCCGGTACGCGATGAATCCGAGCTCGAGATGCAGGAGCGTGTTGTCGCGGTCCGCGCGCGCGCGCGCGATCCCCGCCGCCTCGCGAGCCAACAGGGTCGTCGAATCAGTGAGCGTGGCAAGCTCAGCCCGCAGCGCCTCGAGCCGCGAGCGATCGGCCGGGGCCTGAGCCTCCAGCACGTGCCCCACCCCGAGGCATCCAAGAGCGAGCACGGCACAGATCTGGGCGTTCATCCCGAGTTCCTACCCGCCACGGCCGCTCCCGTTGCGCCGCTCAGCGCGCGCGTGCCCACGCGGCCAGGAACGCGGCGGCGCCGTCGACCAACCCCTCGGCGTACTGACGCTGCCCGGCCGGGCTGATCAACACGGCCTCCTGGTCCGGTACCATCATGAAGAGCCCTTCGGTCAGGATCGCCGGCATCCAGGTCGGGCGGGCCAGCGCGAGATCCCCCCGGCCAATCCCGAGGTCGCGGAAGCCGAAGCGCCGCACCAGCGCGCGATTCACGTGACGTGCGAACTCCACCGCACGGGGATGAAAGTAGTACACGCTCGTCCCACTGTTCACCCAGGGATTCACCCCATCCGGCAGGGCGTTGGCGTGGATCGAGATCAGCAGGTGCGCATTCACCGCTTCCGCCGCGCGCGTCCGCTCGACGAGACCGAACGGCAGCGTGTCGGCACGCAGCAGAACCACCTGCGCACCGGCACGCTCGAACAGCTCGACAGCGGCTCGAGCCACGGCCAGGACCACATCGCCCTCGTAGGTGCCCGTGGGTCCGGTCGCTCCGGCCGGTGGGTGGCCCGGGTCGACCGCGATCACGATTCCGTCCAGGGGCCGCCGCGGGTGCACCACGGGAGGGCGGCGGATCTCGAGGATTAGGTCGTTCGCGACCCACCGCGTCCGGTACCCCCAGACGGGGCGCGACAGATCCACGACGACCTTCGTCTCGTCTTCCGCGGCGGCCTCGAACGCGATCCGCGTGACGAGCGGGTCTTCGGGTCCGTACTGCATCCAGTCGGCGTTCGCCGCCACACCATAGAGTGTGAGAACGAGCCGATGGCCATCCTCGTCCACGCGGAACGGGATGCGACCCGGCAGCGGCACGCGCAGCGATACCGATCCGCTGTCGCGCCGCAGCCGCATGGCCTGCGTGGTGCCACCAGGGGGCGGCGTGCCAGGCGGCAACGCCTGGACGTCGGGCCCGTCCACCCACGCGACGCTCCGCTGCGATAACTGGAGGCGCACCTGATCGTTGAACCGGCCAGTCACCACGGCGCGGGTGCCGTTCGGAAAGAACCAGTGGTAGGTCCCGTACGGGGCGGGCCGACCGGGAAGGATGGCATCGGTCTCTCCGGTTCCCGCCGTGTCGTCGTTCACGACGGCCACGGGCCGGTCGGCGGCGGCGAGCACGGCCACCCGAAGCGGCCAGCGGACCCGCAGGGTGTCACCGTCGCGGGCGGCCTCCACCAGGGCGAACGTCGAGTCCATGGCCGGAGCGGTTCCGGTCGTCCCGAGTACGGGGCCAGGATCCCCGCCCAACGACCCGACCGCCCATCCGGTGTAGCGCGTCGCCGCCGCGGGCCGCCCGGACCGCTCTGCGGTGCCAAAGGCCAACTCGCCCCAGGGGCGGTCCTCCCCAGTGTCTGCCGGAACCAGCGCCACGGCCGGCGACGAGTCCGGGTAGAGGACGCGCAGCGTCGCGCCGGGCGTGGCGCGGACCGCCAGGCGGACGCCCTCTCCCGGGCGTATCCACACGTCGCCCCGGGGAGCGAGGGACGCGGTATCGATCCAGACCCCGCTATCGGGCGGCACGAAGCGCCGCGGCAACGCTGCGCGGAACGCGAGGGAGTCCCGCTGCCCGGCGACCCGCGCGTGCACGGCGATCACCGCGACCGTGTCCGCCGGGAGGGGGATCCACGCGAGCCACGCCCCGGTCGGCGCCACGTCGACCGGCGTGCCGTTGACCGTGACCGCAGCATCCGGACGCGTCACGGATCCGAACACGAACGCCGAATCGCCGCTGGTGAATGCCGAGCCCAGCTCCCCGCTGCTGTCCGGGACGAGGGTGGGGTAGACGACCGCGATCACCAGCGGGCCGGATGGCGCAGGGGTGGGGGCCGGAGCCGGAGGGGTTCCGCAGGCCGCGGCGGCCACGGTGCCGGCCACGAGAACCCCACTGATGTGACGGGTCGACATGCGCGCCAACCTACATGATTTCAAGAACCTACGCTATTTTGCGCTGGTTGACCCACCGCGCCGGCGAGGTATACATTGGCACCGCTCCACCTCCAAGGGGATAGCCGTTGATTCGGTGCGACCACTGTGGCGCACAGAATGATGCCGCGTCGCGCTTCTGCAAGGACTGCGGCCATACGATCGGGGGGTCGCGCGGCAAGAACACGATCCCCCCCTTCCCCGCGCGGGTTTCCGAGGAGGGTGGCGGGGTCATGTGCCCCCAATGCGGGCAACCCCTGGCCCACCATCGCCGATCCGCTCCCTTGACCAAGCCCATCGGGCTGTCGGTACTCGATGAGGCTGGCTCGGTTGTCCAGAGTCACGAGCTCAAGCGGGAGGAAACGTCGGTCGGCCGGATAGACGCGGACATCGCCTTCCCCGACGATCCGTTCATCTCGCCAATCCATGCACAGTTCTCGGTCCGGGCCGGCGAAGTCTACGTGCGGGACCTCGGCAGCCGGAACGGCACCTGGGTGTTTCTCGAGGAGCCGTACACGCTGCAGGACGGCGACCAGATCCTGGTGGGATCGCAGGTCCTCCGGTTCCGCCGGTTGGGCTACCCGGGGCCGCATCCGCCCGAGCAGGACCAGACCCGCCGGCTGGGGAGCTCGACGCCGGGCGCGGACATTGCAAGCCTGACGCAGCTGCGGGGTGACGGCAGCGCCCGGGACGTCATCCATCTGTCGCCCGGCCGGGACGTACTCATCGGACGCGAGCAGGGTGATTGGGTGTTCCCATACGACCTTTCCATGAGCGGCCGCCATGCCGAGGTGAAGTCCATGGATGCCGACTTCATCGTGATGGATGCGGGGAGCCGCAACGGCGTCGGCGTAGCCGCGCGCGGTGAGATCCGGTTGCATCCCGGAGCGCGCCTCCTGGTGGGCGACCGGATCTTGCGGCTCGAGGCCCCATGAAGCTCTGCCCGACGTGCGGGACCGAGTTCGGTGACGAGCAGAAGTTCTGCCCGAACGACGGGTCGGCCCTGCGATCCACGCAATCGAGCGACCTGGTTGGGAGCGTAATCGCCGAGCGGTACCACATCTCGAAGAAGCTGGGTGAAGGTGGCATGGGCGCCGTGTATCTCGGCGAGCACGTCAAGATGGGCCGCAAGAGTGCCATCAAGGTCATGACCTCCTCGATGGCACACGATCCCGAGGCGATTGCCCGGTTCAACCGCGAAGCGTCGAACGCCTCCCGTATCAACCACCCCAACGTCTGTGCCATCTACGATTTCGGCGAGACGCCGGACGGCGTGATCTACCTCGCGATGGAGTTCATCGAGGGTGGATCGCTCGGGGATCTGCTGGAGGCCGAAGGCAGCGTCCCGCCGAAGCGCGCAGCGGCGATCCTGGCCCAGACGGCGGACGCGCTGCAGGCCGCGCACGACCTGGGCATCGTCCACCGCGACCTCAAGCCCGACAACATCATGCTCACCAGTGGCCGGAGCGGCGGAGACCTGGTGAAGGTCGTGGACTTCGGGATCGCCAAGGCGATGTCGGGTGAGGAGGGCCAGCAGGTCACGAAGACCGGTCTCGTCGTGGGGACCCCGGAGTACATGAGCCCCGAGCAGCTCTCGGGCGACACGCTCGACGGGCGCAGCGACACGTACTCGCTCGCGCTCGTGTTCTACCGCATGGTAACGGGGACGTTCCCGTTCCAGGC
>JAOUDR010000268.1 GCA_029859185.1 Gemmatimonadota bacterium | reverse complement strand
ACAAGTTCGAGGCACTGGCCGCGAGCGACGCGCTGGTGCATGCGCATGGCGCGCTGAAGACGCTCGCCGCATCACTCATGAAGGTTGCCAACGACGTCCGCTGGCTGGCCTCCGGCCCCCGCAGCGCATTGGGGGAGATCACGATCCCGGCCAACGAACCCGGCAGCTCGATCATGCCCGGGAAGGTGAACCCGACGCAGTGCGAAGCGCTGACGATGCTGTGTGCCCAGGTACTCGGAAATGACGTGGCCATCAACATTGGTGGCGCCGGGGGCAACTTCGAGTTGAACGTGTTCCGCCCCATGATGATCCACGACTTCCTGCAGAGCTGCCGGCTCCTCGCGGACGGGTGTGACAGCTTCCGCGAGCGCTGCGCGGCCGGCATCGAGCCCAACCGTGAGCGGATCCGGGAGCTGCTCGAACGCTCGTTGATGCTCGTGACGGCACTCAATCCCCACATCGGGTACGACAACGCCGCCAAGATCGCGAAGCACGCCCATGCCGAGGGGACCACGCTGCGGGAAGCGGCCGTTGCGCTGGGTCTCGTCACCGCCGAACAATTCGACGCGTGGGTCCGCCCGGCCGACATGGTCCGGATACCCACCAAGGAGACGCCGTGAGGGTGCAGGGGAACCGCTGCGTGGCCGCGCCTCTCGCGGCCCTCTTGATCGTCATCGCCTGCGCCGCGCCCTCGCACGTCGATGCGCAACAGGCGTTCCCCTACCAGTTGAGCCCCGGACGTGAGGGCCTGCTCCTGGGCGGCGGAGCCGCCCTGCTCGCGGCGGGGTTCGTCGTCAATGCCGAGTTGGATCTCCTGACTCCCGACGACGTCGCTGCGCTCGATCCCGCCGACATCAACGGTTTCGACCGACCAGCCACGACCAGATGGTCGGTGGTCTCCGGCAACGTGAGCGACGCCGTGCTCGTTGCAACGGTCGGCGCGTCGGTCATCACGACCATTGCGACCGCGCGCGGACCGTCAGCGCCGACCACGATCGGGGTGATGTTCGGCGAAACGATTCTCGTGGGGAACGGCGTCAGCCAACTCATGAAGACGGCTATTCGGCGCGTCCGCCCGTATGTCTACAATGACGACCCCGACATCCCCTTCGAGAAGAAGCTGACGAAGACCGCCCGCCAGTCGTTCCCTTCGGGGCATGCCGTCAACGCGTTTGCCTCCGCGGTCTTCCTCAGCACCGTCTTCGCCAAGCTCCACCCGACCTCCCCCGCGCGTCCCTGGATCTGGGGGGGCTCGTTGGCCGCCGCGAGTGCCGTGGGATTCCTCCGATACGATGCGGGCAAGCACTTCCCCACGGACGTCCTGGCAGGCGCCGCCATCGGCGGTGTTCTGGGATGGGGAATCCCCAAGATGCACGAGAGCGACCGCGTGCGCGTCGCAATCGCTCCCGGTGCCGACGGAACGGTGGTCGGCCTGTCGCTGCAGTTCTGACCAACGTTCCAGTACATCGGCTCAGACCCTCGCTTTCAGATCGACCGCTCGGAGCACGATTCGCAGAGGACGAAACGACTTCGTGCAACGCCAGCAGATCATGGCCGGAGAACAGACAAGTCGTACCCTTCCGAAGACGGAATGTGAGCAGTATCTTGGCAGGATAGCCCCGAACAACCTAGAGTCTCCACCGTCAGGATGTACACTGTGCGCAGTCATCCCCTAGCTCCCAGTCTGTTCGTCGCCACCGCGGCACTCCTTCTCTCCACGCCCCTCAGCGCCCAAACCTCGGCAGCCATGATGCCCGCGGCTGTGGCCCCCTCACAAGCGCGCTGCGACTTCAGCGATCTGCCTGGGGTGGTGTGGTGGGGAACGCAGCGGCAGATGACCTTGGAGCGGCTGGCGGAGTACCTCGCACCGGTGTACTGGTTTTCCCCCGATGAGCCCCTGCTCCGTGGTGGGGAGGGAGCGGACATCCGCATTCCCGAGGCATTCCCGTTCGAGGAGCAGCCCGAGAAGCCCGTCGTGTATTACCAGTTTGGCCAAATGGTGGCGGTCGCGGCGGGCGTCGAGGGATTTGACGAGACCGCCGTCCCGATCGTCAGGGACCCCACGAATCCGGGAAATGCCGTCGTGGACTTCGAGCGGGTGGTCGCGTTCACGATGCATTTCTGGGCCTACTTCAGCTCCGAGGAGGGCCTGGGGGCTCACATCCACGACATCGAGGGTGCTGAGTTCCGTCTCATGGTGCTCCGGGATAATTCTCCTTGGGTGCTGGAGAACAGCGCCGGCCGATGCTCCGAGCGAACCTACGTCGCCGCGGTCACGCGGGTTTCCGGCCTGGCGCACGGCGTCATCTGGTTCTGGAACGTCTCCGAGACCGACAAAGACTCCAGATTTCCGATGCACCTCCTCGTGGAGGAGGGCAAGCACGCGTTGGCCACCGACAAGAACTCGGACGGGTACTTCACGCCCGGCTACGATGTCAGCCGCTATGTGAACGATGCCTGGGGCATACGCGACAACATGCGCACCGGAGCCATGGCCACCGGCGGCTACCAGTCGTGGATGACCAAGGTACGCCAGGACCCACACCGCGTGGCTCCTCCCCTGCCGGAGGACAGCCCGCTGCGGCCGCGGTTGGAACGGCAGGGCTACTATGACGGGTCGTTGGCGGTCTACGAGTTGCGGCCGTTCCCGCCGACCGAGAAGGCGGAGGGCGACCCACACCACCTGGTGAACTTCTTCAAGGACAAGGAGGTTCTCGACTGGCCGGAGACCAGGGAAGTGAGGAACGTGTCGGAGTTCGACGCCTGGTTCGGCGGAGACCTGGCGGTGAAGTCGCTGTCCATTGCCCTGCTGTTGGATGGCGACGTGGGTGCCACGTTCGTGTTCCCTCTGCTCATCGTGAAGAACGTCGAGGTCCCAGCGGCCGGCGGCTTCTTCGTGCACCGGATGTATGTCAAGGACGACAATCTGCGGGACTTCGGCTGGCAGCTCATGTACGTCCCGTCCGCGTCGCGGTGGGTGGATACCTACTTCGCGGCCGGCGCCGAGCACGACCGCGAGACAGACTCCGCCGGCGTCCAGACGGTGAATGAGTGGAAGTTCGTGCTCGAAACCGGACTCAAGTTCCGCTTCAACCTGTCGCACTCGCCGATGAAGTTCCTGAGCGTCCTGACGGATTTCTGGGGCTTCAGCGCTGGGATCAAGAACTACGGCTTCTTCAGAATCGACCGGCTCACGTACGTGTTCCAGCTGGGGGCGGGGGTGTGGTAGGCAAGCCGGGGAGATAATTGGGCGCCCCACCACAGAGCCCCCCAGTCACGAGGTTGGCTGCGGGACTGATTGCCCGAGCCACGGTCTTCACCACGCTCGGCACGATCGCCCTGGTCGGGTGCACTGCACCCGGGCCCACCGTGGAGCTGGTTGGGTTTGCCATGCTCCCCGCGGACTACCGGGTAGCCGGACCGACGTCCGGGCAGTTCATCGAGCCAGCCAACGGGCGTACGCCGCCGTTCGAGCACCGGCAGCCGGTGCAGGGTTTCTCCGCCCTCATTCTCGGTGATGCCGGCGCCTTCCTGGCGCTGCCGGACAATGGGTTCGGGACGAAGGAGAACTCGGCCGACTTCCTGCTGCGGGTCTACGAGCTGCGGCCTGACTTCATGACCCCGGAGGGTGGATCCGGCTCCATCGCCGTACGGTCGGTGTTCATCCTGCGCGATCCGGACCGAGTCATCCCATTCCCGATCATCGCCGACGCGGACCGGTATCCCGGAAGCGACGTCCCGGTGGATCCCTCGATCCGCGCCCAGCGGTGGCTGACCGGGGCTGACTTCGACGTGGAGTCGTTCCGCCGTGTTCCGGACGGCACGTACTATTTCGGCGATGAGTTCGGGCCGTTCTTGCTGCACACCGACTCGACGGGCAGAATGCTCGAGCCACCGATCCCCCTACCCGGCGTGCGCTCGCCGCAGCATCCGGACGCGGGCGACCAGGTGCCCAATCTCCCGAGGAGCGGAGGATTCGAGGGCATGGCGTTGAGCCCCGACGGCAGGGCGCTCCATCCGTTGCTCGAGCACCCGCTCGTGGGCCACGAAGCGGTGCTCAACGCGTACACCCTTGACGTGTCTGCCGGACGCTACACGCACCGCGACCCGGACAGCACCACCTACCGCTATCCCTTGGACCCACTGGGCATTTCCGTGCCGGAGTTCACCTGGTGGACGAGAAGCGACTACCTGGTCATCGAGCGCGACGGAGATCAGGGGCCGGCCGCCAGGCTCAAGGTCGTCTTCCGTATCAACCCGGACGACATTGATGCCAACGGACTGTTGGTGAAGAGCCTCGTCGTGGATCTACTCGATATCCCCGATCCGCATGACCTGGGAGGCACCGGGACCGGCCAGTTCACATTCCCGTTCGAGACCACTGAGGCCGTTGTCGTCGTCGACGACAGCACGATTGGCATCATCAACGACAACAACTACCCGTTCGGTCTGGGAAGACACATCGCAACGGGTGAGCCGGATGACAACGAGTTCATCCTGCTCAGGCTGCGAGGCCACTAGGGTCAGGGTCCGTCCACCCGACATGTAGCGCTTTCGTGTGGCGGACGGGCGCATTCTCGGCTGCCGGCGGCCCCGGGGCGTTCGCTGGCCCGTCCCGGTCAGCGACCGCGCAGGACCCAGGCGTTCGGGTCCACCTCGACCGCCGCGCCCGACGGAACCCGTACCGACCCCCGACCGTCCGTCATGTCGAGGCGCCGTGCGGCACCGTCGATCACGACTTCCACCGGCATGGGGAACGGGAGGTCGTTCGGCGCTTCCCAATACAAGGTGAGTTGGTCGCCCATCTGTGCCGACACGAGCGCGGGCAGCGCCGCCCGGAACACGTAGACCTCGAAGAACCACCCCAGATCGCGGCCGCTCTCCTGCTCCGCCATCGTGATGAAGTCGGCGGTCGTCGCGAAATG
>JAOUDR010000267.1 GCA_029859185.1 Gemmatimonadota bacterium | reverse complement strand
CGACTCGCGCCCCGGATCGTCACGACGGCTCGCTTGCTCTGGGGCGTCTACGTGTTCCTGACGGGCCTGCTGGTCGTCCTGTACATGGCGTTCGGCATGTCGCCGTTCGAAGCGATCAACCACGCCATGAGCACGCTGGCCACGGGCGGGTTCTCGACCCGGACCGCGTCGCTTGGTGCATTCTCACCGGCGATTCAGTGGATCACGGTGTTCTTCATGTTCGCCGCCGGTGTCAACTTCACGCTCCACTACCGGATGCTCACGGGTCGGTGGAACGCCTGGTTCCGTGATGCCGAATGGCGGTGGTACCTCGCGTCCACCGTGGGCGTTTCGCTCGCGGCGTTTGCCGCGTTGTGGGTCGAGCAGGGGAATGGGTCGCTCGACCTGCTCCGACACGCGGTCTTCAATGTGGTTTCGATCCACAGCACCACGGGGTTCGCGACCGCGGACTTCGCCCTGTGGCCGTCGGTGGCGCAAGTGCTGCTTCTGGGGCTGATGTTCGTTGGTGCGATGGGTGGGTCCACCGGAGGCGGATTCAAGGTGGTCCGGGCCGCCGTCGTCACCGAGCACACCCGAGGCGAGATCATGAAGGTCCTCCACCCGCGGGCCATCGTCGTGACGCGGCTGGGCCGTACGGCGGTCCGCAGCGAAGTCGTGCTGAACGTGCTCGCGTTCCTCGGGATGTACGTCGCCACCCACGCGGCGGGGACGATTGCGCTCGCCGCGCTCGGCAGCGATCTCGTCACGGCCATGTCCGCAGCCCTCGCCGCCATGTCGAGTATCGGTCCGGGATTGGCGGGAGTAGGACCCGCCGCCAACTACGGCCATCTGGGCGATCCGGCCCTGCTCGTGCTGTCCGCGCTGATGCTGCTTGGGCGGCTCGAGTTCTACACGCTGCTGGTGTTGTTCTTGCCTGGGGTGTGGATGCGGGCTGGGGGACGACGGTGATAGAGTGAAGAGTGCAAGGTGCAGATTGCAGACCGCGCTCCTTCAGCCTGCAATCTGCATTCTGCGTTCTGACTCTGCATTCTCGCCCTCGGCTGGTCCCACGGCGACTCGGCGGCTAACTTCCGCGTGCCCCAGGTCCGGAGGGCGTCGGCGCGCGAATCGCGTCAGGACCGTGCAGGTAGCAGCGCTAAGCGAAGGCAGACGTCGCTCCGGGGTGCCTGGGGCACTTACTGTGACCCGCCATGACTCACACCGCTCTCGCCCGTAAGTACCGCCCCACGCGGTTCGCTGACCTCATCGCCCAAGACCACGTGGCGACTGGGCTGCGGGGGGCGGTGGCCAAGCAGCGGGTGGGCCACGCGTATCTGCTCACCGGTCCCCGCGGCGTCGGGAAGACGACGGCGGCTCGGGTGCTCGCTATGGCGCTCAACTGCGAGCGGCGGGGCGCAGCCGACGTCCCCGAAGGCGAGCCGTGCGGGTCGTGCGACGCCTGCCGGCGCATCTGGTCCGGTTCCGCGAATCTGGACGTGGTCGAGATCGACGCCGCGAGCAATCGTGGCGTCGACGACGCCCGCGACCTGCGCGAGCGGGCGATGTATGCCGCCAGCAGCCCGGACGGCTACAAGGTCTACATCATCGACGAAGCGCACATGCTCACGCGGGAGGCGTGGAACGCGCTCCTCAAGATCCTCGAGGAGCCGCCCCCGCGGGTGGTGTTCGTGTTCGCGACGACGGAGCCGCACAAGATCGCGAATACCGCGGCGCCGGTCTTGTCGCGGGTCCAGCGATTCGACTTCCGGCGCATTGGCCCCGGCGTCATCCTCGAGCGGCTGCGGTACGTGACCACCCAGGAGCAGGTGCCGGCGGAGGACGAGGCGCTGCAGCTCATCGCGCGGGTCGCGGCCGGCGGGATGCGCGACGCGCTCTCGCTGCTCGACCAGGCCGTGGCCTTCGGTGACGGCACGGTGACCGCCGCGCGGGTGCGTGAGTCGCTCGGCCTCATTGCCGACGAGACGTATGGCGAGCTGCTGACCTTCGTGGCGGACCGCCGACCGGCGGACGTGTTTCCGTTCGTCGCCCGGCTCGTGGACGCGGGAGCGGATCTCGGCGAGTTCGTCAACGGGTTGGGGGACGCGCTCCGGGCCCTGATGGTCCGGGTCCTCGGGGGAACGCCCGAGGGGGTGACCGATTCCCTGCGGACGACGGTGGATGCGTGCGCCGATCGGTTCGCCGCGGGCGACGTGCTGCGGATGCTGCACTTGTTGCAGGAGGCCGAGACCGGCGTTCGGCGGAGCGCGAACGCCCGATTGCACGTCGAGAGCCTCTTGCTTCGCTTCGCCATGCTCGACCGGACGGTGGACTTGCAGGCGGTGCTCACCGCCCTGGGCGAACCGGCCGGCCAGACCCCAGCGGTGCCCGAGCCGGCCGACGAGATCGGGTCCCCACCGCCGCGCCGCGCGCGCCGTGGCGAGGTGCTGCGGGATGCCGTGCCTCCCCCGGCCCCCCCGCCCGTACGGGTCACCGCGCCCGCTCCCGGGGCTGCGCGTCCCGCCGGCAGCCGGCCCAAGGGCGACGGGACGCCCCCGGATACGGCGCAGCTGACAGCGCGGTGGCCGGAGGTCGTGGAGGCGATTCGGGCGCGACGGCCCCTCGTCGCCGCCGCGCTCGACCATGCCGTGCCAGCCGGGATCGATGGGACCGTGGTGGCGCTCGGGGTGGCGGAGTCGGACGTCCACGTCGAGGGGTTGGAGCGGAACCGGGCGGAGGTCGAGAAAGGACTGGCGGAGGTGTTCGGCACCCGGCTCAGCGTGACCTACCGCGGTGCGGCAGAGCCGGCCTCGGCAGCCGCCGGACCACCCGAGTCCAAGCGGCTCGACCAGCACTCGGACCGGGGCGAGCGGCTGAAGGCGTATCGTGCGAAGGATCAAGCACTTGATGCCATGGCGGATGCCCTGGATCTCGAGCTCCTGGATTAGCTTGCGAGCCCCTCAGGGGTACGGTAGCTTGCTCCTTTCCAGGCGTGACGGACCGGTAAACGCGGGTTTCCATGGCAGATCTTTCGCAGTTGCTCCAGCTCGGTCAGCAGATGCAGGGACAGCTCTCGCAGATGCAGACGGAGTTGCTCCAGCGGCACGTCTCCGGGTCGGCCGGCGGCGGGATGGTGACGGTCACGGCCGACGGGCGGGGGCGCATCCGCCGCATCAAGATCGATCCGAGCGTGACCAAGGACGGGGACGGGGAGATGCTCGAGGACCTCGTCCTCGCGGCCATCGCCGACGCACAACGCAAGGCCGAGGAGTTGTATCGGGAGGAGCTCCGCAAGGTCACGGGCGGGCTGCCGCTGCCGTTTCAGCTGCCGCTCTAGTCACCGTGTCCGTCATCGAGGAGCTCACCACCGAGCTCGCGAAGCTGCCGGGTATCGGCCGCAAGACTGCCACCCGTCTGACGTACCACCTGCTGAAGCAGCCAGCGGTGGCCGTCACGCGGTTGGCGCGAACCATCGACGCCGTCGTGGAGCGCGTGCGACCGTGCACCGTCTGCGGGAACCTGAGCGAGACCGAGCCGTGCGTGATTTGCGCCGACGGACGTCGGGACAGTACCCTGATCTGCGTGGTCGAGGAGGCGTCCGACATCGGCGCGATCGAGCGGAGCGGCGAGTACCGCGGTCGGTACCACGTGCTGGGGGGACGGCTCTCGCCGCTGGACGGGGTGGGGCCCGAGGATCTCCGGATCGGGGCCCTGGAGGCGCGGCTCGCGGACGGGACGGGGGTGCGCGAGGTGATCCTCGCGACGAATCCGTCCATGGAGGGCGAGGTCACCGCGACGTACGTGCGGGGCCTGCTCGAGACGTGCGGAGTGCGGGTGACACGGATTGCCCTGGGGCTCCCGATGGGAGGCGAGCTCGAGTACGCCGATGGCGTGACGATCGCGCGCGCGCTCGCTGCGCGGCGCGAGATGGGGGACGGATGAGGACCGGGGTGAAGGTGGGACTGCTGGCTGGCGTCCTCGGCCTGGTCGCCGGGGTTGGGCTCGCCCAGCATTCGATCAGCCGGTATCGGCGCGCGCTGTTCTCCGCCCGGCCGCTCAAGCGGCTCTCGGCACTCGGGTATCTGAGTGCGTATCCAACAGTGGAGACGGTACGGCTCCTGCGCGATTACATCGCCTGGGAACGACAGCCGATGCTGCGACGGCGCGCCGAAGCGCTGGTGCGGCGCATGGAAGCCAAACTCGCCTGACGCGGGGGGGCGATGACGGGAGCTGGCAGTTGGTCGCTCGGTGAGCAGGATCACCGTCGGATTACCGAGCAACTGAACGACCTGCTGCGCGAGTCGAACGCGCGGTGTGCGTTGCTCGTGGATCGCACGGGGCAGCTGCTCGCCAACGCGGGGGACCAGTTGCAGTTCGACCCAACGTCCTTCGCGTCGCTCACGGCGGCCGATTTCAGCGCCAATGATCAGCTCGCCAAGATGATCGGCGAGCCGGAGTTTGCGTCGCTGTTTCACCAAGGCGAGAAGGAGTCCATGTACCTCGCCGACGTCGCGCGGCGGGTGATTCTGGTCGTGCTGTTCGATCAGCGCACGACCGTGGGGCTCGTCCGGCTGCGGGTCAAGCAAGCCGTCGGTGATCTTGCCAAGCTGTTCGAAGAGATGTTTCAGCGTGGCGCCGACGGGAAGCCGGCGCTGCCTTCGCTCCTCGAGGGAGCTGATGATGAGATTGACAAGCTGTTCGGGGATTGACGGGAGGCTCGCGCGCTAAATGTCGATGATCAACTATGCCTCGCGCGAGATCAACTGCAAGCTCGTGTACTATGGACCGGGTCTCGGCGGGAAAACGACCAACCTCGAGCACGTCTACGGGAAGGTGTCGCCGGACATGCGGGGGAAGATGGTCTCGCTCGCGACCGAGACGGAACGGACCCTGTTCTTCGACTTCCTGCCCGTCGACCTGGGGACGGTCCGTGGCTTCAAGACGCGGTTTCATCTCTACACGGT
>JAOUDR010000265.1 GCA_029859185.1 Gemmatimonadota bacterium | reverse complement strand
GTCGGCGCCATGGCCCGGACGCCGGAGTGGGCGACCACCGAGGAGCCGATCCGATCACGACGGCTCGCTGCGGTTGCCAGGGCGGCCGGTTCGCTCGCATCTACGTCGGCGCGCTCGATAGGCTGATCGCGCACCTCAAGGTCCCGGTCGCCCGATGGCCCTGGACTTTCCGCGGAGACGGCCGCGGAGGCTCCAGTCGTAGACGAAGTGCAGCACCCCAACGATGCCGGCGACGACTGGCAAGAGGAACACCGTGCCCAATGCCACCAACACCGCGCCGGCGTAAGCGACGGGATGCCAATTCGAGATGTCGTCGCCGAACAGCGCGATGGGGAAGATCCAAGCCACTGCCAACAGGGCGGCTGCCAGAACGGCTCCCCAGATCGTGGACACGATGGCGCCGATGAAGACCGACCGGACGATCCGGCCGACGGACGGCCCGCGCCCGAGGATGCGGGATCGGATTTCGATGACGAGTCCCGTACCGACGGCGGAGAGGACGCAGTACATCGGAGGCAGGATGAGCAACCCTTCTCCGCCGTCCGGCGTGGTCACGATGTCCACTGTCAGTGCCACGGCGCTGAACAAGAAGTAGAGCCAGATCACCACCAGAATGGCCAGCACCACCGCCGTCAGCGGGCTGCCGGAGCCGCGGCGCTGTTGCGCGCTGCGTTGCTCGGCCTGCCATTCGCGTGCTTCCTCGGCGATCAAGGGATCGCTGGACCATTGCGTCCCCGGGGGGGATGGCGGTGTCGCGGGTGACGGCGGTGGAGCGCCCGCGGAACCCGCGGGTACCACAGAGCCGCGGAGCAGCCCGCATCCGGGGCATGACAGCTGATCGCGCTCCTCGTTTTCGATCCCACAGTGCTCGCACGTCCAGCGCTTGGCCATGGCGACCTCCGATCCGTGCCGACAGCCTATCGGGGTGGGTGAGGCGTCCTGGAGCTGTTGTGGCGTTGGCCGGCCGCCAAGCCGACGACGGCCGCCAAGCCGACGAGGGCCGCCAAGGCGACGACGGGCGCCAAGCCGACGCCAGCGCCCGCCAAGCCGACCACGACCGCACCGACCACGACGACGATCGGGATGAGCCGCGAGCGCCCTTCGAGGACGTGGACGGCGGCAGCCACCTGGACGACGCTCGCCGTCGCCAGGCCGATCACGATGAAGAAGAAGCCTCCGGCCCAGGTGGCCCAGTCGCCCCCACGCGCGACCGAGTGCATCGAGAAGACCACCAGCGGGACGGCGATGAGGCGGCCGAGTGCTCCTGCCACGGTCGCCACCAACGCCAGAGCCGTCCGCCCCCCACGCCAGGCGAGCACGAGCTCGATGAGCCCGACGAGCCCGGCGACCGGCAGGACGATTACCGCGACGAGGAGGGCAAGCAGACCCTCGGCGTAGGAAGTAGGCGCGGTCGAGCTCCACAACGACGGGAGGATCAGTATCGCGAAGCCCCCCACGCGAGTGCAGTGAGCCCCGCGGCCAGCGCGGCACCCGACCAAGTGCGCGACGTCGGATCACTGGGCTCGCCTCGCGCCTCGAGTCCATCCGGCACCAGCATGGCCGGGCGACCTCCCATCGACGGGTTCTTCTTGCGCGGCAGGTCGGTCTCGCCAGTGGCTCGGACCTCCTACTTGGACCGATCCGAGGCGTCATAGGTGATCCTGCCGCCGAAGCTCCACCGGTCGAACCCGTCCGGCAGGCCGAACAGGGCGTCGCCACCAGGTACATCCCCGACGACGTCGAGCCAACCGCTTCCTGCCGCATGCGCGAAGCGCCCGGTCCCGCTGACGATCGTCCAAGTCCCCTGGGCCGTGTACCCCACGAACGCACCGCCACCGTCCATGATGGCGTCCGTGACGCCTTCATAGGCAAGGACGAGCGTGTCGCGGTTGGCGGCGGTGAAGGTGATCGAGCCGCCGCCCATGTCGGCGCTGAAGGGCATCGGGGTCACGAGGTACGTACAGTGCGTCTGGACGGATCCGACGCCGCCGAGATGGGACAGCTGTCCCGCGCCGGTTCGGTTGAACCGCCAGATCGCGCCGGACTCGCAGCCCGGGGCGGTCATGTCAGGCGGGGGACCCTCCGTCAGCACGGCCCCGTGGATGGGCACCGACTGCCCGGGTCCGGCCGCCAGCGTCGGGGCGGCGCCGAGCATCAGGAACGCTGCGATGACCATCGCGATTCGCGAGAACGTCAACATGTGAGACTCCTTTCTCCTGTCTTCGGGTGTCGATCGGCGAGCCATGCTGGTAGGTCTGGCGTGAGCCGCGACAGGTAGGCTGTCGGCCCCGGCTCCGCGTCCGGGCGCCACTGCTCGGGTGCTTGACGTCCGGCGGGGGACGAAGCGTGCCGGATGCAGTGCGGTGCCGTGCCCGGACGAGTCGGTGTCTGCTATGGGTATCTCTGGATCCCGAGCCCGAAGTCGGCGGCTCGTCCTGAACAGGCGTCGTCGATCAACGTATGCGCGATGAAGGTGCCGTCCTCGGACGGTTCGGCCGTGTACACGGCATCGATACCAGCGCAGTGCACGGAGTCTTCGGCCACCGTCAAGCGCAGGGTCTCGCCGTCGAAGGTGTACGTCCCGTACTCCCAGGGGTTCGACTCTATCGACGACACCCCCTCGATGCTCTTGCCGAACGTTCCGTCGTCACGGAACTCCATGTACATGCCACCCTGGCTTCTCCAGGTCCCGAGATACGCGTCATCGGCGTCTCCCGAGGACCCACAACCTGCCGAAGCGGACATGAGGACGGTGAGGGCCAGGCACGGCACGACCAGCGTTGCCGGGATCCGTCGCATGACGAACCTCCACTGCCGCAGGTCGGTCTCGCCAGTGGCTCGGCGCGGTCCCGGCGGCCGTGGCATGGACCGCGTGTCAGAGCCTCCCGCGCTCAACACCACAGGCTGGCGGGCGCGGCTCCAGATGGGTAGAGCCATCGGTCCTGAACTGATCGAGGGGCGCTCAACGGCGCGGTCCACTATCGGCCCCGGCTCGTCACCCCCCGGAACGGGTCGGGGCCGTACTCTGTCCCGCTGACACGGGCCGACCGGGGCGATCGCGACCGATGGCTCTGGGCGATCGCGCGCCCTGCGTGCCAATACTCGGGTGCGCTGACCGCGCGATGTCTCTGGTGTCCGCTCGAGGTGGTGCCCGGCCAACTGCGGCGTCGACGCAGGAACGAGCTCGCGGAGGAGGCCGGCTGCTTCTGGATCTACTGGACGTTCGGCTACCCGGTCGGCATCGTCTCGCTGCTGCTGGTCGGAGGCGTCGGGTCGCTGTTCGAGCGCGACTGCTCCCGGCCCGGGGAATGCCCGGGAGGAACAAACATCATCGACGCGATCGTCGCGACGATCCGGGTGCTCAACGGTGGGCCCCCGCAGTTGCTCGACTTGATCCTCACGCTCGTCCTTGTCGCCGTCGTCGGGGTACTCGGTTGCCGCTACCTCACGCCCATGACGCTCGCAGCCGCTCGCGTGTACGAGGGGATCGGCAGGCCTCTCAGCAACGCGCTGGACCCTCGCCTCCGACGACGTCCGCCCTGGCGGCCCGTTCGCGTGATCGTCATGCTTCCCTTCTTCGTGCTCTGGCTGGTCTTCGCTGGCGCCGGCGTTCTGGCGCCGTGGTTGATCGCGTTCGGGGTGCTGCTGGCCACTCCCTGAGGTGCGTGCGCCGGCGGCCGGCTCGGACGGGCCGACCGGGGGGGCGCCAACTCAGCGGACGACTATGGCCGACGCGGTCATATGCCCGCGAGGGCGAGCACGTCGCATTGACCCGGACAGTTGGAAGGCGCCTGCTCTGTCCACTGAACTACGGGGACGATTTCGTGCGCTCAGTTCACGCACGAAACTGACCGATCGACGCTGACTGACCCTTGCTGACACCGACGCGGCCATCCAGCGTGATCCCGAGTACGACAAGGCGATCTCGGGTCGCATGCGGGTCTATCTCCGGCAGGAAGATGGCGAAACGGCGCTCGACGACGTGGAGCCGATCCTGTTTGCGATGCGAGGCCTCGCCAAGCGATGGCCGGGAATGATCTCGGCGCTGCGGCAGACTTCGACCGGGCGCAGGCGATGACCGATGATCCCGAGTTGCCCAGCGTGATCGAGCTGATCACGGCCGAGACCGGCTACTTGGCCCCACGCATCCCCGACGAAGGCCGAGTCCGGTGCCCGTGCTACTGAGCCCGGGGGCCTGCGAGCACCCTCATGGGTAGTCTGGCGGAACTACGGCGTCTCGACCATCGGTCGACGCGGCATCTTCGCCCGAACTCGGTTGATTCCCTTGGCCTGCGACTGGCCGTGCTCGCGCGGATGGAGATAGAGCCCCTTCTCGGCGTCCGACTTGGCCTCTTCGACCGGGATCCGATGAGCTTCTGCCCAGGCGTCCTGCCTGATGCCGGTGACCTGCCAGCAGACCTGCTGTCCGGCCTTGCCGCCGGCGATGGAGAAACGTCCGTTCTTGACCGCGGAGCTGACGTACACGGGAGCGAACTCGTCCATTACCGTGAGCTGATACCTGACGTCACGGTTGAGTGCTTCGAAGTACGGCGGCAATTCCACCGTCACCTCGCCGTTCGCGTCAAGCGTAGCGACTCCGTCATAGACATTCTTCATGTCGGGCGATTCGACGAAGCTGTGATACAGGTACTTCTTCGCCGGATCGAGCGGGTGGTCGATCTTGAACGAGCCTCCCGCCTTCGACACGGTGCCGGATACGTACAGGTTCGAATCCGTGCCCATGTCGCCGAACGAGTAAACGCCCCAGCCGAGCGAACTCTCGGTCCATCCGAGCAACCCATAGCCCTCGCCATCGGTTCCCGTGTGTAATCCCACGATGCCAATGCCGGCCGAGGCGTCGGATTGGCCGCCGACGCCGACGCCGACGGGCGCGTACCCGACGACGCCGTAACCACCGCTGCCGTCTTGGACCCCGTAAACGGGGTACGCATTCGGGTTCGCGGTGGTCGCGAGGAGTCCGG
>JAOUDR010000264.1 GCA_029859185.1 Gemmatimonadota bacterium | reverse complement strand
TCGACGCGGGCATCGCCTTCAGCCTCGAGCAACAGGCCCACACCAGGCGCGTAGTATTTCTGCTCCTCCAGGCCGGGCTCGAGGGGCGTCCAGTCCCGCGTCACCAGCACGTGGCCGAAGGTGCCCCACGGAACCGTGACTGAGTCGTCCAGCCGCACCACCTCGCCCATGTCCTCCGCATGACCCACGTAGTACTCCTGCCGGTAGCGGTCACCGACGCGGGGTGCACGCTGCATGATGATCCCCGGCATCGCCCCGTCGACGCCAGCTTCCCATGAGCCGGCGGTGCCGGTGGGCTGCCCGTTGGCATAGGTCTGCGTCGCCTCACCGAAATACCAGACATTCCCGTCGGTATCTTGGGCGTACCAGTCCTCGGTCACTTCCACGAGACTCCCCGCCTCATACTCGCGGCTCCGTACCACAAGGCATGGGACCCCCATGATCTGGCGGCGCTCATCGGTGACGACGACCTCGACCCGCTCTGCGTCTCCGGCCTTCTCGTAGATGAAGGTGGTACCCGGCACGAGAGGGTAGAACTCGTTGTCTACCGTGGCGACGAAGTGCGTCGGGTCGATGGCCGGCGCATACGCGGCAACCGCCGGCGTGTCCTCGGCGGCCGGGCCACACGCGCCTCCCGCGATGAGCGCCAGAGCGAGCGCGCAGCCACCTCGCGTGTACGTCATGTGTACCTCCAAGCTGGCATAAGGGGCAACACCGAACGGCGCGTGCTGCAACAGCGGCCGGCTACGGTCTGGGGCAACGTTCGGGTCAGGTGCCCGGTGAGCCGGGGCCGCTGTCGTCCAGTGGCAGATACTCGATGGTTGGATGATCGTTGGACCCGTACTGTAGGAGTGCGTCGCAAAGGCATCGCAGGCGCTCGCGTTCCTCCGCGCCGCGCGGCGCGCGGAGGATATGCGGCAGCGGGAGCTCGGCCCCAGGAGCCTGCTTGCAGCCTGCGTAGTACGCTGCCATCACTGCAGCGACCCGGGGCGCAACCACGTCGACCGGCTCCTGCCCCTCGAGGCATTGGTCAACCAACGCGCGAAGCTGTACGAGCAGCTGTGAGTCCATTGCCCGCTCCCGGGGTTGGATTGGCGCCACCGGCCAAATCGTCGAAACCGTTGCGACGTCTCCCACATCGACTCCATTCGACTGTCGGATGACACCGCCTTCACCCGTATCGAAGACGAACGGCACCTCGTTTTCACGTGGTTCTGCGTAGCCAATGCCCTGGGCGGAAGCCTCCGTGCGTCGTTCAAATCTCCTTCATCGCGAACTTGTCGTGGACCACATACTGGGTTCCCCCGCCCCGCGTCAGTTGTCCGAGCGCGCCGCGCGCCGTCGGAGAGATCGACTGGAACAGACGATCCACCGTCCATGTGTCCTTGATTGATCGGGCCGTGGACTGCAAGGCGTGGACAATCCCCCGGGGTACAAACAACGTGCGAACCCGGCGCCCGTCAGCCAATCCGACGCGATCGGGAATGAGGCCGGTGTCCGTAAACCAGACACCCCTGTGTTGCTGCACATACTGGACGTACACGGAATTGGGGAGCCGGACGACGGAAACCGGCTTCGAGAAGTCAATGCCGCTGAGACAGGAACACGCCTCGGCCTCACTCATCCGCGCGGTCCGTTCGAGGAACTCGCCGGCGACAACCACCCGGTCCAAGACGGGCTGTGCCTTACCGTCCTGGCCGGCGGCCTTGATCCAGCGCGCGATCTTGTCAGGCGGTGTCATACCCATGGGACAGCTCCTGCGAGAGGCCTGCCCCCCGTGTGCTCCGGTGGAGCGGCGTTTGGCCATTGGTTGAGTTGGGGTGCCGCCTGCCGGCTGCGCATAACCTGCAGAGACCAGGTCGCGGACGCCAGTCAGCTGAGGCTCGGCGTCTCCGCGCGCTCCCACCTCGTCTGCGGGTTTTCCGCCGCTCCCAGACTGCCAGCTCCGGACCGTCTGCAGCGCAACATCCAGCAGTGCCGGCAGATCGCGCGTTGTGTCATCGCGTCCGAGCTTCCCCGGGAATCTGAGTCCACGTCGAGCCGTGCGCTGCCGGCGCCCAGGTGGGGACTACGCCAGGGCCCTGGCGATCGCGGTAATCGTGTTCCAGTTCCGTGTGGTGACCGGAACGCCGAACAGCCGGTCCAGCGTGCCGAGATGGCCGATGGCCTTCATATGGCGCCGATACATCCCGAAGATCATCCGATCCTCCCGCCCGAGGATCTTCAACTCCCATTTCCCGCTGGTCGGGAGGATCATGGGGAGCGATGGTGCCGAGCGGGGGCGGCGCGCCAGGACGCTCACGAAACGGACGATGTCCGGCTTCACGGGCTGGCCCGCGAACGGATCCCGGGACGCGAAGTCGAGAATCGTGCGGCCCGGGACGATCATGATCTCGGTCTCGAACGGCAGCCGTCGCACCAGCTCGGCTCGGAGCCGTGCCTGGGCCACCCGCTTCCGAATGACGAGCGTGCCCGCCGCGCCGATGTTGACGGCGTCGAGGTGTTCGAGCTGCCCGGCCAGCGCGGCCGGCCGGAAGGTCCGGTGACCCCCGACGTTGACGCCTCTCAGCAGTACCACGAGCGCCATCAGTCCTCCTGACGGGCGGCGCCGCTCACCGGCCCGAGGATCTGGTCGCTATTCTGAGCGCTTTCCTCGGCCGGTCGGGTGGGGCTTCGCGCCCGGTCCGCTGAACCAGATACCGTTCGGCGCTGCGGAGCGTGCGGCCGCAATGTCGGGCCAGCCGTCGCCATCGAGATCAGCGATGGCGACGCCGTAGACCGAGCCCTTGCCGTCGTTCCAGGAGATCTCGATGAACCTGGGCTGCGCGCCGCCCTGATTGAAGAAGATTGACCCTGCAGCCTCCTGCCGTCCTACGACCACGTCGGGCTTGCCGTCGCGATTCAGGTCGGCCACGGCGATTGAATACGGCGCGCCCGATCCCGCGCCGAGCGTCACCGGCGAACCGAACGTGCGGCGGCCCGCACCCGCGTAGAGGGACAACCCGTTCCGTTCGTCACCAACGACGAGGTCTCGAATCCCGTCGCCGTTGATGTCCGCGGCTACCGCCGCGCGGATCTGCGACTTGCCCGGCCCGACCGGCGTCCCTGCGGCGGCGAATCGTCCGGTGCCGTCATTCCAGAAAATCAGGTTCTGGCCGCCGTCGCGGTGCGGCACGAACAGGTCGATCTTGCCGTCGCCATCGAGGTCGGCGGCGACGATGAGCGTCGCCGACTGCGTGGCGAGCGGCTCACACGCGGGAAACGCGCCCGTGCCGTCGTTCAGGCAGACGAAACTCGGCCGCGGGTTGGCCGGGTTCGAGCTGCGATTGGCCACGATGACATCCGGTCGCTCGTCGCCGTTCAGGTCGGCCACCGTCACGTAACGCGTGGACCAGTCGGGCTGACCGAAGGTCCCTGCGACGTGGTACTTCCCATCGCCGTCGTTGAGGTAGACGAGCTTCCGGTCGGGGCGGTCGTTGCTGACGACGAGGTCGAGATCACCGTCGCCGTCGAGATCGGCAAGCGCGGCCGAGTAGGTACGGTCCGCCGCGTCGGCGAGGTCCGCAGTGGCAAAACGCCCCTTGCCGTCGTTGCGTAGGATCCGGTTGTTGAGCGGCCAGTGCCGCCCCTTGGCGAGCACCAGGTCGAGCGTGCCGTTCCCGTCCACGTCACCAATGCTGACGCTGGCCGACGTTTCGCTCGTGCTCTCGAGCAGGAGCACACGGTCGAACGACCGAAGCGTGTTGTCCTGCCCGGTCGGTGCCCGCAGGGCGATCAGAGCGCAGGCGATCAGGGCCGAAACGTGTCGCAAATCGGAGTTCGTCACACGTCGAAACATCGCGGCGCGATCCATGCGTAGCAACTCCGTTGCCGTTCCCGGACGCTGTGGAACGCACCGGTGCGCATACTCGGTCCGTGCTCGTGTCTTCCCGCCGCTTCCTCAGCGTCTTGGGATACCCGCGCTGCACTTGATTTCCACGCGAGCCGCGGGCCTCGGCAGTGCCGTGACGGCCAGCGTCGCGCGGGCGGGCGGGTCGACGGGGAAGAACTCAATGTAGACGGCGTTCATGGCGGCATAGTCGGCCATGTCCACGAGGAAGACGGTGCACTCGTCGACATCCGCCATCGTCGCACCCGCCGCCTGGAGTGAGGTCCGGATGTTCTCGAGCGTCTGTCGCGTCTGCGCGGCAATACCACCGCCGACGAGGTCCTGCGTTCCCGGCGTGATCCCCGTCATGCCCGACACGTACACGCGATCGCCGTTGCGGATGGTCACCGAGTAGGCCGGCACCAGGGGCGCAATGCCCGGCGGGTTCACGACCTGTCGGCCCGTCACGTGAGTGCTGGCCGTCGGTGACCTGGGTGAACGCGCCGGCACGACGATCGGCTCAAACCACTTCGGGCTGATGAAGCGACTCGCCGGAGACGCGGCTGCGACCTCCTGCTGGAACCGCTTCCGGTCGGCGAGCGCCGCCGCCGCCGGATTCGGGTCGCCGTACGCATCGGCGTGCGTCGGGATCACGATTGCCGGGTTGCCCAGCGCGCGCAACAGGCGGCCGGTGTAGTCGCGGACTTCGAGCCGCTGGCTGTTGGCCCCGATGAGCGCGATGTCGGGGCGCAGGCCATCCATCTCGCGCTCGATGTAGTTCATCGAGCCCATGACCAGGATCTCGTGGCCACCAATGCGCAGCAGGTACGCGAGGTTGCCGCCCTCGACGTAATCCCTGCGGCGGAGCGGCGCGCGCAGGCCCCGCGGGGCGGTGCCGACGATGCCGCGCGTGTTGTTGTAGTAGCGCTTGTGGTCGAGCGCGCTGTGGATGTTGGGGATCACCTGCAACGAGAAGTCGTCGAACTCGTAATCCTCGCCGCCAATGACGGTGATGAGCGAGCTGTCCGTCACGCCATAGGCGCGTGCGAGGTTCGCCGCGGTCTCGTGGCCGATGATGACGGCGCCGGTACGGCGCGAGATGTAGCCGGCGTCGAGCGCGTGATCC
>JAOUDR010000263.1 GCA_029859185.1 Gemmatimonadota bacterium | reverse complement strand
CCGACCAGGAGGGTCCAGGCGACAGCGAAATCGGCGAGGTCCCAGGCCACTTCATCGGTGATCTGCATCGCCAACAAGGGCAGGAGCAACACGAGAGCTGCCGCGAGCGCAACGCCGATGGCGGATCGGTACGCGGGATGGTCCGTCTTCATCGCTTGAGTCATGGCGCCCCTAATTGGCTGAGGTTTTGGAGGGCGAGGGAAACACGGATGGTTCTTAAAGTACTTTGCAACATAAAGTCAACGGGAATTCCTGTCAACCACCCGCATCAGGACTCGCCGCCCGTTGACCTCGACCAGCAGGTCGCGCTCGCGCAGGCCGGCCGCCACCGCCGGACTCCGCGGCTCGATCTGCAGGGGGTGAGCACACCACTTCATGGTCCCGTTGGGCTTGCGTGGTCGGCTGCACCTGCGGCGCGGCCGTTCGCGATCTCACGCACGAGATCCCAGTTCGTGATGCGCACCGTCAGCGGCCAGGTCTCCCTGATGCGGGCGACCCAACCGGCGTCCCGCAGCAGCGCGCCGGCCAGTGCGCCGATCAGGCCAGCCCACAGCGGGCGCAGCGCCAGCGTGTCGGCGGCCGCGAGGTACGTCACAGGCACGAACAGCGCAAGGATGAGGGCGTAGCGCCACCCATTGGTCCGAAGGAACACGCGCATCGAGTGGTTGCTGTTGGCCAGCGCCAGGAGGTACTGGCAGCGTTTCGCGTCGGTCATGGCGATCACTCCCGCGACAAGGTAGCGAGTGCGCCGAACGGAGCGCACGCATGGTTCGCTTGCACGACCACCATGTCGACCTGGCCGTGAGTTGGTCGCACCGTCTGATGAAGTGTGGGCTTGGCCTTCAACATAGTGCTAGCAGGCAGTATGTTCGAACCGCGCCGCCTCCGTGAACTCGATGTGGCCAGCGGTCGCCCGTGACAGGAACAAGCGCGTCGTGTGCACACTGTACTTGTACGACGCGTCCAGAAGGACGTCAGGTAGCCCATCACGGTTGAGATCGCCGACCCAACGTACCAACCAGTGGCCATCCCCGTGCCATTGATCGGTGTGGAGCTCGAACCGTTGAGCGCCTACGGTCAATTCGACGTGGTACCGCCCCGGCCGATCTTCAAGCGGGGGCGCAGCCAGATGCCGGAGCGTCACCTGCTGATCGCCCCACTGCAGTTCCACCCGCGAGGCCTCGCCCGTACCGCGCTCATTGACGAACGCGGTTCGCACCGGTCCACCAGACAGATCTGGCAGACCCCTGACCATGAGGATGGGCTCGCGTGCTTGGGAGACCGTCACGGCGCGACCGCTGGGCTCATCAGTTGCTTCGTCACCACAGCCCCGAATCGGGCGCACGACGACCTGCAACGCCTCGAGAGTCGGCGTCTCCGATGGACGGTAGAGTACCCACCACGTGCCGGATGGATCCGGGGGAAGGTCCGTCACATGATACTCGGTTCCCGGGAGCAGCAGCTCAACGCTTTCACGTTGTGCGCGAGCCTCGCTGCACGTCACGAGTCCGAGGACCCAAAACGTGAACAGCGTTTGCCTCCCTGGCCTCCCAATCATGGCGCCCAACGTATCGCGTCAGGCAGCTGCCTCACGACGCCTGTCTCTTCTTGTAGATGCCGACGAGACCCTTGACGATGAAGAAGGTTCCGAGGCCGTCGAAGAGGAGGTTGAGCGGGTCGAAATCGCCAAGGAAGACGGAGCCGCCAAACGCGAGGCCGATCGCGATCAGAATCACACCGGTGATGATGTTCTGCATCTGGCGCCCTCCCGGGGTCGTGGGGTGGGTAACCTAGGCCGTTGCAGACAAGCCCGCCAGGCGAGCCGTCCCTTCCCGAGCACCGGCCGGATTCACGCTAGCTCCCACTTGTCGCTCAGACTCGCTGAACTGTGCCTAACGACTCTGCAGATAAGCTGCAAACGCACGCCCTTCCAGCTTCTACATGCACGAGTCGGCAGTGATGTCACCATGCGCCCGAATCAACAACTCTCTCCGTGTGCGGTAGCTTCATGCGCGTGTCAGACTGACCTCACCGACGGTCCTTGTATTTTGGGTGGTACTTCACCGTCTTCATCGCGGTCTTCCACTCAGACACGTGCTCTGTCCCCCAGTTCGTGAGGCAGTTTGGGCTAACACTTTAGGTCCTTCCCGACCTGGGTTCGCCGGTACTCGTGGGGTGAGCGATAGCCGAGCGCCGAGTGCGGGGCCACGGCATTGTAGTCGGCAATCCAGGCCGGGATCTGCGCGAGCACCACGGCGGCCGTCGCGTGATCGGCCCCGGCGAGGTAGTCCCGGCGCAGGGTGTTGACAAAGGCCTCCGACATCCCGTTCGACTGTGGGCTCGCGGCGGGTGTGGTGATCGGCACCAGGTGCAGCCGCTCAGCGGTGATCAGGGTGTCCAGGGCCGTGTAGATGCCGCCGTTGTCGCTGAGCCACTGGAGCGGTGCGTCCGGCCGCTCGCCCTCCCCAAAGCGGGCGGCCACGGCCTGCCGCATGAGTTGCTGAATGTCGGAGCCGAGGAGATCCCGCGCCGCGGCCACGGTTGCTAACGCCTCGCGATCATGACAGTCCAGGGCAACGCCCACCTGCACAATCTCGCCGTTCCAGCACGCGATCTCCAACACGTCACTGCACCACCGCTCGTTCGATCCGTCGCGCCGGATGAGGCCGCGGTGGGCGCGCCCGGTGCGCCGCCGCGTCGCGCGCGGGAGCTTCCAGCCATTCAGCTCCATCACGCGTTGAATGCGCTTGAGGTTGTACCGCGTCGCAAACTCCCGATTGACCAGGGCCCGAACGCGCCGTGCCCCGTACGATGCGCGCGTGCGAATCACCGCGCGGATCTGCGCCGTCACGATGCGATCGTCGGCGCGCACATACCGCGCTGGCCGCCCGACGCTCTCCCGGTACGCGCACGCCCGGCTCATCCCCAACGTCCGGCAGATGGGCGCCAGCTTCCGCCCCGTCATCGCCTGGACACGCCGTAGAAGCGGGGTTTTTTTTTGCCTCGTCCCGCGCGGCCTGGAGAATCTCGATCTCCATGGCCTTCTTCCCGAGCGCCCGCTCGAGTTCCTTGATGCGCTGCTGCGCGGCCCGCAACGCACTCGCCGGTACGACGTCCTCGTCTGCCCGCACCGCCGCCCTACTCCCGTTGGTGCTTAGCTGCTGCCAGCGCCGCACCACGGACGGAGAAATCGCCAGCTCCCGGGCCAGCTCCGCGAGCGTCAGTTCCTCCCGCGCTACTCTTGCCAACTGCTCCTGCTTGAACGACGCCGTAAACAGCCGGCGTCCATCCGATCCTCGCCGATGCGTCTCCATCCGACGACCCTCCCTTGAGAAGTCAAACTACGCTTCCCAACCTGCCTCGTCGAATTGGGGTACAGAGCAGTACCACAGTGGGTGGCCGTTATAGGTGTCGGAGTACTGCTCCAGTGGGACCTGGTAAACGAGCATGTTCTTGCTGACGACCTCTTCGTAGCCGGCTGGCAGGTGGCGGCGGACCTCAGACCGCACGCGTTCAACCTCCGGTCGCCGATCCGGAGGGAGCTTGGAGAGAAACTCGGTAACGGCCGCTGTGGGAACGTGACGAGCCATGTCGATCCTCCAGCTACTCGAGCCTGACAGATTGGTCCGCCGAACGTCTCGGGATTCTGCAGCGGGCGACTTCTTGCCAGCAGCAACGTGTGTCAAACGATATCATCTGGGAACCTGCCAGGCGAGTGAGAGCCACGCCAGCTGCCGCGCCCGTCTGCAGCAATCCCTCGTTAATCACCCGAGGAGCGATCACGCCGAAGACACTCTTGCAGAAGATCTCGGACTTGACCTTCCGGCGGCACGTTCGAGCAGCGCGTGCACCTGCACGGGAGTCTGGAGCTGAGGAGGAAGTGCCTCGCGGTCCGAGGGCTGGTGAGTCCGTGGTGTCCGTTTCTCCCCAGATGGAGGACAGGCCATGACCGTGTTTCCGGCGGCCCATGTGCCGCAAGTACGGGCCAGGCGCATCGCGTGGTGCGGGGCGCACGGTGGCCTGGGACTGGCACTGGTCTGGTGTGCCGCGGCGGCCTGCCAGGCGGGGCCCCAGTTCCAGGACGGGCTGCGTCGGGTGAGCGGCGTGGACCTGGGGGTAACGTACTCCCTGGCCATCGCAGGCGATCTCGCCTACGTGACGGACAACCAGGGCCTCACGATCCTCGATATCCAGAACCCTGAGCGCCCGGAGCGGCGCGGGGCTCTGGCCATCGGGGGAGCCTCCTTCGGCGTGGCCGTACGAGGCGGCGTGGCCTACCTCAGCAGCAGCAGCGGGGGACTGGTCGTCGCCGATGTGAGCGATTCTCGGAATCCGGCGATCTTGGGGCGGCTCGACGACGGAGGCGTGGGGACCCGCCTCTGGATCGAGGGTTCCTACGTCTACATGGCGGACGAGCGCGACGGCCTGGAAATCGTCGATGTGTCGGATCCCCGCAGCCCCGTCAAGGTCGGTCAGCTGCCGGGCGGTGGAAGGGGCAGGGCCGTCGTCGTGGATGGAGCCGTGGCGTTCCTGGCCGACCCGGGACGCGGAGTCCTGGTGGTGGAGGTCTCGGATCCGGGACGGCCGACGGTCGTGACCGCCGTTCCGGGAACCTCCAGCGCGTGGGCCCTGCATCGCCACGAGGATCGTCTCTTCGTCGGCCGCCACGGCGAGGGAGTGGCGGTGCTCGACATCTCCGATCCCGTCGCCCCGCAGATGATGGGATCGTACTTCGATGGTGGAGAGGCCCAGGGGGTCTGGGGCAACGGGGCGCTGCTCTTCGTGGCGGACAATGAGGATGGGGTCGAGGTCCTCGACATCTCGGATTCAGGGCATCCTACCAAGACCGCGTCGTACCCGGGCGCGCGGGCCGCGCACGACCTCGTGTCCGATGGTGCGATGGTCTACGTGGCGACTGCCGGGGAGGGGTTCCTGGTACTCCGGTTCTCGCCGGAAGAGTGAGGTGGTGAGAGGCAATGGGAGGGGGAACGCGCTCGTG
>JAOUDR010000262.1 GCA_029859185.1 Gemmatimonadota bacterium | reverse complement strand
GATACTCGGGAGCCCCACCCGGGCGGTGAAGACGCCTTGCTCGTCGAACCCTTTCTCGACATGCTGCAGGCGCGTGAGAGATTGCAGCATCAGCCCCGCCCCGATGAGCAGCACGAGCGAGAGGGCAACCTCGCCGACCACGAGGACCGAGCGCAGACGCTGGCGCGACACGCCACCCGAGCCCCCGCGTCCACCTTCCTTGAGCTCCTCGGTGAGCCGGGGGCTGGCACTCCGCAGGGCCGGGACGACGCCGAAGAGCAGGCTGGCCACTGCCGTGATCCCGAGGGTGAAGGCCAGGACGGAACCGTCGATGCCGATGCGTCCGACGAGCGCGGACGGGAGCCCATCAGCGATGGCCGGCAGCATCGCCTTCAGGATCCCGTACGCGACGAGGACGCCCAGCGCTCCGCTCACCGCCGCCAGCACCGCCGCCTCCGTCAGGAACAGCCGCACCACGTCGCCTTTCCCCGCCCCGAGCGCCGTGCGCACCGCGATCTCCCGGCGCCGGCTCTCACCCCGCGCCAGCAGCAGGCTCGCGACGTTGGCGCACGCGATCAGCAGAACGAATGCCACGGTGCCCATCAGAATCCAGATCTGCCGCTCGACGTCACCGACGAAGAAGGTCGAGAGGGTGTAGAGTTGCGCCGTCGCCTGCTTGTCACCTTCCAGCTCCGTGATCTCCCGCGCCACCCGATCCATGTCCGCCTGGGCGCTCCTCAGGGTCACACCATCGCGCAGCCGCCCGATGGCGTAGGATCCCTGCGAGCATCCGCGGTTGTCCCAGCAGAGGCGGTCCGCGTAGAACCCCATGGGGAGGAACACCTGGGTGTTGGCCGACGGGAAGACGAACGTCTCCGGCATGACGCCGATGACCGTGAACGGCTCGCCATCCAGCGTGAGGGTACGTCCCAGCACCTCCGCAGTACCACCCAGTTGTTGCTCCCAGAACACGTGACTCACCACGGCCACCGGCGCCGCGCCGGCCTCGGTCTCGCCGGACGGGATCGTCCGCCCGATGGCGGCGGGCACGCCGAGCGTCTCGAAGAAGTCGCCGAGGACGAGCCGCGCCTCGATCATCTGGGGCCGGTCGAGCCCGGTGAGCGTCTGGTTGCGGGTCATGACCGCCCCAAACGACTCGAACACCCGGTTACGTTCGCGCCAGTCGCGGAAGTTCGGAATCGAGAGGGAAATCGAGTAACCGAGCGGACTGATGACGTCAGGGACGACGAGCCTGGCCGGTTCGCGTACGGGAATCGGCTCCAGCAGGACCCCGTTGACGACACTGAAGATGGCGGAGTTCGCCCCGACCCCGATCGCGAGAGTCGCGACGACGACGGCGGCAAAGCCGGGACGCTTGGCGAGGGACCGACCGGCGAATCGCAGATCGTCGAGCAGGTGGGGCACGGGACGCCTCAGGCTGGGGGTCTCCCAGTCAGACGCGATTCCTCCAGGATTGGTTGCAATGCCCTCTCAGCCGGCCGTCCCTCGGTCCTCACGCCCCCCGGGAACGGCCGCGAGCAGCAGGGCCGGCAGGAGAGCCGTGACGACGGGTACCAGGCATCGCCCGCTGTCCAGGCACGATCTCGGGAAGCGCTCGCGCCCGCTACGCATTCCAGGTCTCGTGCTCCTTACGAGCCTCCGGCAGCGACAGCCACACGAGCAGGAACGCCGGGAACACGAGGAGCAGCACGAGCGCGAGGGCCAACCCGAACACCATGTATCCCACCCAGCCGGAGGTCGCCAGAGGCGGCAGCTCCCCGCCGTGTCGCACCAGCCACACGACGCCCCATGCCATGCTCACGATCACCCACCCGATCGCGAGCCACGCCCAGAGCCTGCACAGCGACACCCCGGTCCGTGACCGCCGGCGCAGCCCTACGGACCCCATGATGAGCAGAATGCCCAGTCCGATCTGGACCCCGGCGGACGCCAGACGCCACGCGACCGGCGGCATCGTGCGGTCGATCCAGCTGGCGACGTAGGGGCCGAACAGGGCCCGCCACTCGGCCGCCGTCCATCGGAGTGTGACGAGTTCGTCCACGGTGTCGAGCAGCAGGATCACGCCAAGGACAATACCGATCGTGCCGACCGTGGTCGGCCACCGCGCTCTGTCGTCCGCCATGGCCCCCGTCCTGTCTGCCCGCTCGAGACCCAAGTTGGCAAGGGCACGAGCCGCGAACAACGGGGAGCGCGATCGGGATTCGATCGACGCTCGGCGTCGGTCGGCGCGAACGGACGAGGCGATTGCGGCATGCAGAGACAACAGAATGCAGAGTGGATCAGATGGCCGTTCCACTCTGCATTCTGCATTCCGCACGCTGCAATCGCATCAGATCGCGAGCAGCGCCTCCCGCACGACATTGCGGACCAGCGGCACCTTGTACCCGTTTCGCTTGAGCGGCGCCGCGCCTTCCACCGCCGCTGCGCCGGCGCGCTCCGCCACCTCGGGCGTCAGCGCCTGCCCCATGATCGCCTGCTCCACCGCCCGCGCCCGCCATGGCACGGGGGCCACGCCACTCAACGCGACCCGCCCGCCCGTGACGGTCGTGCCGTCGAACTGGAGGGCGAGGGCCACGCCCGCCAGGGCAAAGTCCCACGAGCCGCGTGCCCGCACCTTGCGGTACGAACTCCGCAGGCCACGCGGCGGTGCGGGAATGTCGATGGCCGTGACCACCTCTCCGGCGCGCAGCACGGTCTCGCGCTGCACGTCGTCGCGCGGGGAGACGTGGAACTCCTCGATTGGAACGGTGCGCGTCCCCTCGCGGCTGGCAATCCGCACCGTGGCGCCGAGCGCCACCAGGGCGGGCGCGGTGTCGGACGGGTGCACGATGTAGCAGCCCTGCCCACCCAGGATGCAGTGGAACTGGTTCTCGCCGGCGAGGGCGTAGCAGGTGTCGCCGCCCTTCCGCTTGCAGTGGAACTCGCCGCGGTAGTACCAGCACCGCGGCTTCTGGCACAGGTTGCCGCCGATGGTCCCCTGGTTGCGGAGCTGCGGGCTCGCCACGGCCCCGGCGGCCTGGGCGAGCACGGCGTACCGCTCGTTGACCGTGGGGTTGGCCGCGACCTCCGCAATGCGCGCCAGCGCACCGATCCGAAGTCCGCCGCCGTTCGCCGCGATGCCACGCAGCGCATCCAGCCGCGAGAGGCTCACCACCTTGGCGCAGTCGAACACCCCATCCCGCAGACAGCCGAGCAGATCCGATCCGCCGGCGGACACGCGGGTGTCGGCGGCGTCCAGCTGGGCGAACGCCTCGTCGAGGGTCTGCGCGCGCACAAAGCCGAATTGCGGTAGCATGGCTCAGCCCTCCCCGGCTTGCGCAAGCGCCTGAACAAGCGCCAGCGGATTGACCGGCGTTGCCGTCATCCGGACGCCGGTCGCGTGATAGATCGCGTTGGCGACGGCCGGCGCGGTGGGGATCGTCGCCGGCTCCCCGATGCCCTTCGCCCCCGTGGAATTGCATTCCGTGTCCTGTGGGTCGATCGGCAGGAACGTCATGTCGGCCGGCACGTCGAGCATCGTCGGCAGCTTGTAGTCGTGCCAGTTGACGTTCACCATCTTGCCGGTCTGATCCACGTCGAGCGTGCGTACCTCGGTGAGACCGTACCCGATGCCCATCGTGATCCCGCCGAACACTTGGTTCTGACAGGTCAGCAGGTTCATGATCCGGCCGCTGTCGTGCGCGCCAAGGAACCGCAGCACCCTGACCTCGCCGGTCGCGGTGTCCACCTCGACCTCGCAGAACTGCGCGGCGAACGGGTTCACCGCCTTCCCCTCGGGGTTGGGTCCCCGATACCCGACGCCCACCACGTTCCGCACGCGCCGCAGCCCACGCAGCTCCGTGAGCGGGCGGGCGATGGCGGTATCGACCGTGCTCATCACCTTCCCGTCACGCAACGTGAGCGTCGCCGCCTCCACTTGGAGCTCCTCGGCCGCGATGTCGAGCAGCTGGCGCTTGACGTCCACCGCCGCGGCACGCACCGCCGGCGACTCGGTCGGGACGGTCTTGCTCCCACCGCTCGCGCTCGCGAACTGCGTGCTGCCGGTGTCCGCATGCTCGATCTCGACCGCATCGGGATCCACACCGAGTTCCTCGGCCACGACCATCGCCATCACGGTCTTGGTCCCGGTCCCGATGTCGCTGGCGCCCATGTTGAGGTTCACGCTGCCGTCGGCGAAGAACTTGATGATGGCCGTGCTCGGCGGTCCGCCACCGCCCCCGGCCCACATGCCCGCGGCAACGCCCACGCCGCGGCGCACCGTGCCCCGGTTGCCCGCCCGCGCGACCGCCGCACGCGCTTCGTCCCACCCGAACGCCGCCGCGCCCTCTTCCAGGCACCGGCGCAGCCCGGTGGTCGTGTAGGGCACGTTGCCCCGCGCCTGACTCACGGTGGGCACGTTGCGCACCCGGAACGCGATCGGGTCCATCCCGATCGCCTCCGCCAGCCCGTCCATCATCTGCTCCAGCGCCCATGCGCCCTGTGGATGGCCCGGGGCGCGGAACGGCCGCGCCGGACACGCGTTGATGTAGAGGTCCTGGAGCTCGGTCTTCACGTTCGGGCAGACGTACAGATCCCGGACGACCCAGTCCAGCGACGACGCGCCCCCCGCCCGCTCGGCGCCGCTCGCGCCCGAGCCCCAGAACTGCATGGCGGTGATCGTGCCGTCGCGCTTCACCCCCACCTTGAGCCGCATGTTGGCCGGCGGGCGGTTGCCCACGGCGAGGAAGGTCTCCTCGCGCGTGAGCACGAGCTTCACCGGCTGCGCCGTCAGCTTCGCGAGGAGGGCCGCGACCAGCGAGTACTTGCCCGCCTGCAGCTTCGAGCCGAACCCACCGCCCATGTAGTGCCCCACCACCCGCACCATCGAGAACGGCATGCCCAGGGCAGCGGCGACCTGCATCTGCACGTTGTAGACACCCTGCGTGGATTCCCACACCGTCAGGCGGTCACCGTCCCAGCGCGCGACGCAGCCGTGGGGCTCCATCGGCGTGTGGATCTCGCACTCGGTGCG
>JAOUDR010000261.1 GCA_029859185.1 Gemmatimonadota bacterium | reverse complement strand
CACCGACAGGAACAAGGCCGCCACGACCACGACGGTCGCCACGCCGCCACGCCTTGCCGCCGCCAGTACCGGCTCACCGCCGGCCTCGGCGGCGCCGCGAGCCGCGCGGACGATCAGCACGGCCACGTGCGGCACGACCGCGGCGATCAGCGCGAAGGTCGCCACGATATGCGCCAGATCCCATGCGTAACTGATCCGCGTCGCCCATAGCGCCTGAACGGTGAGCACGATCCCCGACACCATGGCGACGATCGTGGCCGCCATGGCGAAGTAGCCCGTGAGCTTCACGTGGGACAGGCGGATCGGTCGGTAGATCAGCCAGTGACGGATCTGATACCACGCGAACGGGACGAGAAACACCACGCCGATCGCGGTGTGAAGCAGCACCATCACCTGATTCGGGACCGAGAACGGCAGGAGCCAGACAAGGAGGCCGGTCACCGTCTCGAACAGGAGCAGGCCGGCGACGACGATGAGCAGGAAGTGCTGCCACTCTTCGGTGCGGGTGCCGTTTCGACGAGGCAGGGTCATGATTGCTCCGGCAAGGACACGGTCGCTCGGCGGGACAGCGAGCCCCGCCCAGGTACTGCCTGTGCCCCGACTTCCGGGGCGATGCGCAACGCGGCAGCGCACGACCATCCCTACCTGCCGACCCCCAGACACAGCGTTGGGGCGAAACTACGAGCATTACACTCGAGATTGGCGCGTGCTGTCGCGTGGCGAAGTATTGTCGAAGCGCTGGGTTGTGTCCAGTTCGCCCTCACCCAACGACCATCGATTTCGTCGGGCCATCCCGGCAGCGAGCGAGGCGGCGTCCTCGACTTCTCCGGCGGCCTGCACTTTGTCGAGGTGAACGCCCGGCCGGGGAGGGCAGCGCGCCTCCGCCCCAGCGCTTCGCCTTCGGCGGCGTCCGGCTGACACGCTAGCGCGGGCCGGCCGAGCCCGGCCCGCCGCCGCTTGTCGTCGCCGGGACGGCGCGTCAGGTTAGGCGGTCCCAGCACCCCGTCGACCCCGAGAGGCCCGTATGCCCCAGTTTCGACTCGAGGCACCCGACCTGTTCATGGTATTCGCCTACGTGGTCTTCATCGTGGGCCTCGGCTTCTACTTCGCCAGGCGCACGGAAACCACGGACGACTACTTCCTGGCCGGACGGTCGCTCACCTGGTGGTTGATCGGATTCTCGCTCTTCGCGTCCAACGTGTCGTCCAGCACGCTCATCGGGCTGTCGTCCTCCGCCTTCGGCTCGGGCATCTCCGTCTACAACTACGAGTGGATGGCGGCGCTCGTTCTCATCGTGTTCCTCGTCTTCTTCCTCCCGTTCTATCTGAAGACCCGCGTGTACACGATGCCGGAGTTCCTGGAGCGGCGCTTCGACCAGCGGTCGCGCTACTACTTCTCGGCGCAGCTGGTCCTGATGAACATCGTCATCGACACTGCGGCGGCGCTCTACGCGGGCGCGCTCGTCGTCCGGATTCTCTATCCCGAGATCCCGTTGTGGCAGTCGGTGCTGGGGCTCGGGATCGTGGCCGGCGCCTACACCGTTGCCGGCGGCCTCAAGGCCGTGGTGTACACGGACGCGGTGCAGGCCGTCCTGCTGCTGGTCGGTGCCCTGCTGGTGGCCGTCCTGGCCTTCGACGCCATCGGGGGGTCGTGGTCGGCGGTGACGGCGCAGGTCCCTCCTGCCGACCTCTCCCTCATTCGGCCGCTCTCAGATCCGATCCTGCCGTGGCCCGGCGTCGTGACCGGCGTCTTTCTGCTGGGTTTCTACTTCTGGGGCACCAACCAGTTCATGGTGCAGCGGGCGCTCGGCGCGAAGGACCTCAACCACGGGCGGTGGGGCGCCCTGTTTGCCGGCCTGCTCAAGCTGCCCATCCTCTTCATCATGGTGCTGCCGGGGATCTTCGGGCGCCTGCTGTATCCCCGTGCGGACTTCCCGGCGCTCGCGGAGAACACGGACCTCATCTTCCCGACCCTCATGTTCGACCTGCTGCCGGTGGGCATCCGGGGGCTCGTCATCACCGCCCTCGTCGCGGCGATCATGTCCAGTGTGGACTCCACGCTCAACTCCGCCTCGACGCTCGTCACCATGGACTTCGTGAAGAAGCTCAAGCCCGATCTGTCCGACCACCGGCTGGTGGTCGTCGGCCGCGTGGTGACGTTCGGGTTCATGACGTTGGCCATTCTCTGGGCGCCCCAGATCCTCAAGTTCCCCAACATCTGGACGTACCTGCAGCAGATGCTGGCGTATCTCGCTCCTCCCATCGTGGCCTGCTTCTTCGGCGGGGTGTTCTGGAGGCGTGCGAACGGCAGCGGGGCGCTGGCGGCGCTCGTGGTGGGCCACCTCGCGGCGGCCGTGATGCTCGGGCTGGCGGTGAGCGGCGTATTCATCGTCCAGACCCAGGTCCTGACGCCGGCGCAGGTGCAGATGGCGGCGGGGGGCACTCCCGTGATCCACTTCCTGTACCTCGCGCCCGTCCTCCTGGCGGTGTCGCTCACCGCCATGGTGGTCGTCAGCCTGTCCACGGCTCCGCCCGACGATGAGGTCGTGCAGGCCCTCACCTGGTCACCCGCGCTCCTCAGGGCCGAAGAACCGGCACTGCGCGCGCTGCCGTGGTACAAGAACTACCGCTACCAGTCAGCCGCCATGCTGGTCCTCATCGCGGCGATCGTGGCCGCGTGGTGGTGACCGGCGTGTCAGTCGGCTCGGAGGAACCCGCCGGCAGAAAGCAAGTCGTCGCCATCGGCGAGGCCCTGTGGGACGTGTTCCCGGACGGCCGGCGGCCGGGCGGCGCGCCGTGCAACGTCGCGTTTCACGCGGCGCAGCTCGGCGACCGGGGGGTCATCGTCACGCGGGTGGGTGCGGATGCCACCGGGAGCGAGCTGGTCGCGTTCCTGCGGGAGCGCGGCGTGGTCACGGAGCACGTGCAGCGCGATCCCGACCGGCCAACCGGCACCGTGGCGGTGACGCTCACCGGGGGCGAACCGCGCTACACCATCACCGAAGACGTGGCCTGGGACCACCTCGAGGCGATTCCCAACGCCCGGTCGTGCGTCCGCGCGGCGGATGCCGTCGTGATCGGCTCGCTGGCCCAGCGGAGCGCGGTCAGCCGGACGGCCATCCACGCCCTGGTAGCCGAGGCCCGTGGCCGCGCGACCATCGTCTACGACGTGAATCTGCGTCCACCCTATGTCGATGCGGCCGTCGTCGAGGCCACCTGCCGGGCCGCCACCGTCGTGAAGATGAACGCGGCCGAGCTGGAGGCACTCGCGACCCTGCTCGCACGGCCCTCTCTCGTGCCCTGGTTGCTCGACGACGTCGGGGTGCAGGCGGTCTGCGTCACGCGCGGTCCGCGGGGCGCCACGCTGTTCACGACGGAGGGTGCGGTGTCCGAGCCGGGCGCGGAGATCCGCGCCGCCGGGGGCGATACCGTCGGAGCGGGTGATGCGTTCACCGCGGCCATGATTCATCGACTCGTTCGGGGCGCCGCGCCGGAGGTGGTGCTGCGGACGGCGAACGGCTACGCGGCCCTGGTGAGCTCCCGAGCGGGGGCCATGCCAGGGATCGCGGTGGACGATCTCACGGCGGCGGGCGTCATTTCACCAGCACGGCCGCCTCGTGAGGTCCAAGGGTGACCGCACCCTCCACGGCGCGGCCTTCCGCCTCGCGATCTGTGGAGACCGCCACGCGCCCCGTGAATCCCGGCACGCTCAGCGGGCGCGGCTCGGGCGAGAAGTTGATGCCCACGACGACCCGCTCGGTCCCGAGCACCCGCGTGTAGGCAAGACAGCCGTCGGGCGCCGGGTCCAGTGCGCGGTAGTCTCCCAGGCGCAGTGCCGCCGTCGTGTGGCGGAGCGTGAGCAGCCGGCGGTAGAGGTTGAGGATCGAGTCGGGATCGCGCAGCTGGGAAGCGACGTTGCGGACGGTCCAGTCGTCGCCGAGGGGCAACCAGGGCTCGGGAGCCGACGTGAACCCGGCACCGGGGTCCGCCGACCACTGCATGGGCGTCCGGCACCCGTCGCGGCCCAGCGTCGGCTCCGCGATGCCCCAGGGATCCTGCCGGCGTTCCGGCGGCACGTCCACCTCCCGCATCCCGAGCTCGTCACCGTAGTACAGGATGGGCATCCCCCGCAGCGTGAGCAGCAGGACCGCGGCCTGCCGGCTTCCCGCTTCGCCGAGTCGCGTGGCCAGGCGGCGGTCGTCGTGGTTCCCGAGGCTGTAGTTGGGCCACGCGCCCGCCGGCATGGCCGCCTCCATTCCGTCAACGACGCCACGCACGCCGGTCGCAGTCCAGGGCACCTTGAACAGCCCGAAGTTGGTTGGCATGGTCAGCCCGTCGAGCGCCGTTCCGAAGTACGCTCGCAGCTCGGCCGGGTCGTAGACGTGCACCTCACCGAGTGTCATGCGCGGCGGCTCGTAGGCATCCGTCGCGGCGCGCATGTCGCGGAAGACGCCGTGGATGTCGGGGTGGGCCACGTCGTGCACGTGCACCTGTGTATCGAAGGCCCCCAGCGGCTTGTGGGTGCGCTGGGCCCGCTCGGGGTCGAGCGGATTGTCGCGCTCCTCCGGATCCTTCATCAGGAACTGCACGGCGTCCACCCGGAACCCGTCCACGCCGCGCTCCAGCCAGAAGCGCATCGCGTCCAGCATGGCCGCGCGGAGCGGCGGGTGGCGCCAATTGAGATCCGGCTGCTCCTTGAGGAACGAGTGCCGGTAGTATTGCCCGGTCCGCGGGTCCAGCTCCCACGCCGGCCCGCCGAACACGCTCAGCCAGTTGTTGGGCGGTGCGCCGTCGGGCTTCGGGTCCCGCCACACGTACCAGTCCCGACGCGGGGCCTCCCGGGACGCGCGCGACTCCGCGAACCAGGGGTGCTGGTCCGAGCTGTGGCTGGGGACGAAGTCGACGATGATCTTGAGGCCGAGCGCGTGGGCACGCGTGAGGAGGCGGTCGAAATCGGCGAGCGTGCCGAACATCGGATGGACGTCGCAGTATTCCGACACGTCGTAGCCGAAGTC
>JAOUDR010000260.1 GCA_029859185.1 Gemmatimonadota bacterium | reverse complement strand
CCCAACATAGGTCATCGTGAGACTGACGGTTGCCCCATACGTCCCGCTCGGCGTCTGCGGAGCCGGCCGTGCGGTGGCACCGAGAAACACATAGTACTTCCCGTTCCCCGACAGGACGACGGAGAGCGGTTGCGTGGGGTCGAACGGCTGGCTCGCGGTGATCGTGGCGGTGGGTCCGTGCCCGCCGTCGTTGGGCCCGAACTCGAGCGGGACCGTGCCCGGTCCCGTCATCACCGTTGGCAGTGTCAACTGGACGGTGATCTGCGCGTTCTTGGCTCCACGAAGCTCGAACTGTCCCGCCGCCGCCGCATCCAGCCGGCTGATGGTGGTTGGCACACCGGTGATGAGCAGGCCAAAGGTCAGGTCCTGGCTGCCCCGCACCGACGGCGGGCGTCCCCCACCTTGGGCCGTGAGCTCCGGTACCTGACCGGCGAACACCAGCACGAGCGTCACCACGCACCAGCGTGCGACCATCATTCCCCCTCCACCTCTTGTCCCCTTCGCCTCGAGCTGGCGGCCAGCTTGCGCCGACCGCCAGCCCCCGAAGAGGCGACGCGCACCACGCGCGCCCGGGTACGGAACTTAGTTGTTCACGTACGCCGCTTGGAGGGTGAAGGTATTCGTGTACCCGCCCGGGGTCTGGGCTGCGGCTGGTGTTACGGTCCCACCCAGAAAGATGTACAGGTCGCCGGACACCGCTTCGAGCGAGGTCGTCGGCGTGGTCACGGACGGGTCAATCGTGGTTCCGGTTGCCGCGTTGTTGGCCGTGTTGTAGACCAGCGAGAGCGTCAACGGAATGTCGTCGGCCGGGGTGCCATTCCCGATGGCCGTGGGGAGGCTCGGGAAGGTGAGCTGAACGCTGGCACCCGGCTCGCCGTTCACGAGGAACGTGCCCGCGCCGGGATCGGTCGGGGCGATCGTGCGTGCCAGACCGGGAATGATGATGCCGAACAGCAGGTCGTTGCCGCCGGTAACGGTCAAGCCACCCGCCACGGTGCCGGTAACGGCGATGTTGTCAGAGGCGGTGACCTGCGCTGACGCGGGGGCCGCCAGCATGGCGGCAGCCGCGAGAACGACGGCAAGACCGAGCAACGTGCGCTTCATGGTGCGTCTCCTCATCGGTGGTTGCGCTGAGTCGGCGGCGCCTGGTTGCCGCCACTCGGGCTCCCTTTTTTGCAACGCGCGTGCCCAAACTCCCCGCATGCGACGTGCGTCACACACGTCCGGCTCACGGTGCCGGAGGTCACCAAGTAAGACTTTGGGGAAGGGGAGGGTCGGGTGATCACCGAGGCCACAAGGTAATGGGCCCCCGCGATCGTCGCAACGCTGCGAGAGCACGCAAACCGATGCATGATATGCAGTTAACGAATGAAAACCTGGGACGGAATGCGCCCGGTTTGGCCGACCATCGTAGGCGGGCGACCGACAGCGGTCTGTCGCGGTCGCCCACAGGCCAACCGGCGAAGTGCAACGGAATCCGTGCAGGATGCCTGACGTCACCGCCCGGCACCTGGCTGAGGGGTCGCGGAATGTGATCCGGATCGCAAGTCGCCCGCGCCGGACCGGCGCAGGGTTCGCTTCCCGCGCCCAGTGCTGGGTTTATCTTCCGGGCGTGCATCGCAAACTCGTGTTGTTCGACATCGATGGGACGCTCCTCCATACCCATGGAGCGGGCCGCCGCGCGATCCACGCCGCGCTGTTCAACGAGATGGGGGCCGAGGCGACCGCGAGCCGCGTGCGGTTCGACGGGAAGACGGACCCACAGATCGTCCGCGAACTCCTCGCGGAGGCGGCGCACGACGACCGGGATGACGACGAGCGCATTGCCGCCGTGTGTCGCCAGTATGTCGATCTCCTGGCGGTGGAGTTGGAGGCGGGCACCTGCCAGACCACCGTCTATCCGGGGGTCGTCGATCTCCTGAACCGCATCGAAGCGCGGCGCGACACGGTCCTGGGTCTGCTGACCGGCAACGTCGCCGAGGGGGCGCGGCTCAAGCTCGGATCGGCCGGGATCGTGCCGGACCGGTTCCGCGTGGGTGCCTACGGATCGGACCACCACGAGCGATCCCGGCTGCCAGCCATCGCGGCCGCGCGAGCCGAAGGCCTGATGGGGCGAATCCCCACTGGGCCGGACATCGTCATTCTCGGTGACACGCCGGCGGACATGACGTGCGGTCTCGAGGTCGGGGCACGAGGGATTGGCGTGGCGACCGGCTCGTATGACACGGCCGCGCTCTTGGCGGCGGGCGCGTACGCGGCCTTCGAGAGCTTCGCGGAGTTGGAGCCCGTGATCGCTGCGATCTATGCATGACGAGTCCCAAGCTCCTCATCCCCGTCCGTATTCCTGAGCTCGGCCCCGCGCTGGGCAAGCTCCTGACTGGCACGGGCCGCGTACCGCCCGACCCGACGCGCGAGCGCCAGCGGAGTGCCATGCTCGGCCGGCTGATCGAGGCGACGGGCGAGGCCCGGCGACTCGCGGCCGAAGGTGCCCGGACCGAGGCGGTGCGGACCCTGGGGCTCGACGTGTGGCTCGATAGTTGGGAACAGGCGGTGAATGGGATCGCCCGCGAGCTGGTGAGCCGCGTCAACGACCGACTGGAAGCGGAGGCGCGAGCGGTGCGGATGCCGCGCCGCCTGCGCCGCCGCGTTCTGCTCGACGCCGCCGAAGTGCGCGGGTTGACCGGGCGTCTCGGTGTTGCCGGAGCGGCACTCGTTCCGGCACTCGATCACCTGCAGGCGCAAGGTGTCCGCCTGCTGGCGGCGACGACGACCGACCGCGAGGCCCTCGATGAATGGCAGCAAGCGCTCCTCACGGCAGCGCGGCGCCTGGAAGCGGCGTGGCTGGCGCTCGAAGAGCAAGTTGATGAAGAGACGCGTCGGTGGCGCGAAGCCGAGGCGCTGGTGGCCGCCTGGCGCCGCCCGCTCTGGCCGGTTGCCGTCGCTGGCGTGCCCGCCGTCGCCGCTGCGGCCTGGCTGGGCGCGGTGTTGGGCGGCTATCTCCCGTCACCGACGTGGCTCTCCCGCGTCTGGGACCTCCTGCCATGACCGCGTGGCGACACTGGGTTGCAATCGCATTGGGGGTGAGCGGGGCCGGAGCGCCTGCCGCGGCCCAGGACCTCGTCCCGACCCGCGTCCGGCTCGACTCGATCGCCGTGATCGGACAGTTGACGCGGGAAGGGTTCGAGGTCGCCGGGGTCGAGCGGATCGGCGGAGTGCCGTACGCCGTGATCGTGACGACCCCGGGCCAGCGACCGGCACTCGACGCGCTCGGCTTCTCGGTACAGGCCGCGCCGGCTGTCCCCGTCACTCCGCCCCTGCATTTCCGCGCGCTCGACCAGGTGCAGGCAGTGCTCGACTCGCTGGCGACCGCGGGCCTGGTCGTGCTCGACACCATTGGGGATTCCTGGGAGGGCCGGCCGATCGTGGCGGCCAAGATCGGGCGCCAGGGCGATGCACCTGAGCGTCCCAACGTCCTCTTCCTCGGTGCCCACCACGCCCGTGAGTGGATCTCGGTGGAGATGGCGCTCCGGCTGCTCGCGTACCTCGTCGGCAACCCGACCCCGGCGGCCATCGTGGCCGAGTGCGACGTCTGGGTGATCCCCGTCGTCAATCCGGACGGGTATCTGTTCTCCTTTGCATCCAGCCGCCTGTGGCGCAAGAACCGGCGGCTCAACGCGGATGGCACGGTCGGTGTCGACCTCAACCGGAACTACCCAGGGTTATGGGGTTGGGACGATGCCGGGTCGAGTCCCCTGCCGGATGCCGAGACCTACCGCGGCCCGGATCCGGCGTCGGAGCCCGAGACCCAGGCCGTGATTGCGTTCCACGAACGCCATCCACCCGATGTGGCCGTGTCCTATCACAGTTACAGCGACCTCATTTTGTATCCGTATGGCCACGCGCCCGGCGTGCTTCCCGCGGACATGGACCGGTTCGCCGCGGCGGCGGGCACTCCGCTCGCGCCGACCATTCGCGACGGCCTGCCCGAGAGCGCGCGCCGAGCCTACCACCCTGGGCCCGGTTGGCAGCTCTATCCCACCAACGGCGACTACACCGAATGGGCGTACCTGACGCACCGAACGCTTGCCTACACGGTCGAGCTCACCGCCGGTTGCTGCGTTGCGGGCGAGAGCTACGGATTTCTCTTCCCGGATGACTCAGCGGCGATTGCCAGGGTAGTGGGCGACAACCTGCCGTTCGCGGTCGCCGTCCTGGAGAGCACCCGCCGGTCGCCCCCGCCGGGGTCGGTGTGGGAAGCGCTCTGGCCGGAGGCCCGCCTCGTCACGTTGCCCGCCGCTTCGCCCACCGTCAGCGTGTCGGGACCCGGTGCGCGGCCCCTCGCACTCGACACAGACCCACTCGATCGTGGCGCCCGTGCGTGGCGGTGGCGGGCCCCATTCGCCACCGCGGCTTCGGGAACACGTATCGCCGTTGGGCAAGGCGGTGTGGAGACGCAGCTCGTCTTCGCGGACGGCGCCGAGCGGGAGACCGGATGGGCCGGCTGGGATCGCGATTCGTCGGGGTCCCTGGAAGGGGAGTGGCACTGGCGCTCCACGACGGACACGCTGACATCGCCGGAGATCTCGCTCGGCGGCGTCACTAGCCCTCGTGTGGCCCTTTGGGTCCGGCACGAGGGTTCGCTGTTCCTGCCGGAGCGGCGTGCAACGGTGGACGTGTCGACCGATCGTGGGTTGTCGTGGATGCCCCTGCTGCGGTTGGAAGGATCGGCGCCTGCCTGGTATCCGGTGAGCGCCGATCTGCCAGAGGCTCGCAGCGTGCAGCTGCGCGTGGTGACGCACGATATGCCGGTAGGGGTGGATGCGGTGCACGTGTTCGGTTCGGTCAGCACCGCCGCGTTCAGCGTCGCCGCGGACGAACTGGGCGTGTCCGAGAACCCGGTGCGATCCGACCGGGTCATCTTCACCTGGCAGGCGGGTTCGGGTGATGTCCGCCTGTCGGTGTTCACGTTCACGGGCCTGCTGATGCACCGGGCAACCGTCCCCGCCGCCGATGGGCAGGCGTCGTGGA
>JAOUDR010000259.1 GCA_029859185.1 Gemmatimonadota bacterium | reverse complement strand
GGCTCCGCCCCCTGACGGACCGGACCCCCAAGGCGCTCATCACGGTGCGCGGCCGTCCGCTGCTCGCCCACGTCATGGACCGGCTGGTGGCGGCCGGCGCCACCCGCATCGTCATCAACACCCACCACCACGCCACCCTGGTCAGCGCATTCCTCGAACACCACACACCATCCGGCATCGAGGTCGCGCTCTCACCGGAGCCGGACGGGCCCTACGACACCGGTGGTGGGCTTCTGGCGGCCGCACCGCTGTTTCGCCGCGAGGGACCGTTCCTGCTGCACAACGTGGACGTGCTGTCGCACATCCCGCTCGACGGACTGCTCGCGGCCCATCGCGCCGCCGGTGAGCGGTGGGCAGGCCGCCTTGTCGCGTCGGTCGCCGTGCAGGCGCGGGACGCGAATCGCCGGCTGGTGTTCGATGCCGACGGTCTCATGGGATGGGAGAATCGGGCAGACGACGGTTCGATCGTCGCGTCGCACCGCGTGCGGGAGCCGGTTGGGCCGGTCGAGCACTGGTCCTTCACGGGGATCCACGTGCTCGAACCGACGGTGTTCGACCTGGCCGAGCGGACGGGCTGCTTCTCGATCGTGAGCTGGTACCTCGACCTGGCGCGCCAGGGATACACGATCCTGCCGGTAAATGTGTCCGGTCATGCCTGGATCGATGTGGGCACGCACGAGCGCCTGGCGGAGGCAAACGCACGGGAGGTCTGACCCGCGATCGCCTTTCGCTCGGCAGGCAGTGTGGCGGAGATGTCGGAGCAGCGTGGACATGCGAGGGTGTGCGTGACGGACCGCGAGCGGTTTCGACGCCTGATGCGCGGCGAGCCGGTGGACCGGCCTCCCCTGCTGGAGGAAGGTGTCCGCGAGGAGGTGCTCGCGCGCTGGCACGGCGAGGGCCTGCCGCGCACGACCACGCACATCGAGAGGTTCGGACTTACCCCACACGAGAACATCGGACCGGACATCACCTACTACCCCCAGTACGCGGGGCGCGTGTTCGACCTGTCGGTCCGGGAGTATCGCCGGGCCTTCGCCGTCTCACGGCAGCGGTTTCCCGCGGACTGGGACAGGACGGTCAGGCGACTCGAGGGGCGGGACCACATCGTCTGCCTGTGGATCTCGCGCGGGTTCTTCCAAGCCCTGGGCGTGGACGACTGGACGACGCTCGAGCCGGTGCTGGTGGCGACGCGCGAACAGCCGGCGCGGATTCGAGACCGGCTGGAGATCTACGGCGAGTTCTGCGCGCGCATGCTGGAACTGAGTCTCGAGGACGTGGACCCGGAATTCCTCTACTTGAGCGAGCCTATCTCGGACAACGGCGGGCCGTTGATCTCCCCCGCCATGTTCGAGGAGTTCATGATCCCGGTCTACCGGTGCATGGTCGCCGCGGCGCGCGCACACGGCTGCCAGCACATCTTGCTGAGCACCTATGGCAACTCGGCGCGTCTGTTCCCCGCCCTGCTCGACGCCGGGATCACGATGCTGTGGATCTCGGAGGCCCCCGAGGTGCCGGACCTGGACTACCGGGCCCTCCGCCGACGGTTCGGCCCCGCCCTCGGCCTGATCGGCGGCATCCCGCTCGGCATCCTGCGGGACGCGTCGCTCGACCGCATCCCCGCTCGCCTCCAGGAGATCGTCCCGCCCCTCCTCGCGACCGGCCGCTACATCCCCCTGGCCGGCGGCCGCGTCCGAGCGGGCGTTTCCTGGGCCGCGTACGACCGATACCGGGAGGTACTGGGGGAGATGCTCGGCGCCGCCGGCCCGGCCGTCGAGCGCGTGGACGAGCCGCGCGTCGACGGTTGAAGGCGGCCGCTGCGTAGCACTCAGCCCTTCCGACCATGCCCCGTGGGACCGACCTGCTTGCCCTGGAGGCCAATGTGGCACGTGAGGCAATCCTCCGCCCCGTGCGTGAACTGGCCCGCTTGGTAGCTCGGTCCCATGTAGTGGCAGCTGCGACACGCGGTCTTCTCACCGGGGCGCTCCACGCCCAGCGCGCCCTGGTTCAGGGGTTCCACCGCCTTCGCCGCCACGTCTGCGATCCACACGCGCCGCAGGCGGGCATGGCCCCTCCGTCGGAGTGGACCCTGCAACTCACGGCGGGGAGCGTGAAGTCGGGTTGAGATCGCTGTGAAACCACGGACACGTGCGACTGTTCTTGTCCCAGTCTCGCCTCGTCGCAGGGCCTGGCGTACTTTCCCCGGACCTCCAGTCCGTTGGACCGCGTGCGAGCCGCCCGCTATCGGGCGGAGGGGTTTGGGCGCCAGCCGTTTGCCGTTTGCCGTTTGCCGTTTGCCGAGGGTCGTAGGTGAGGGCGGGACGTGGGAAGCAAGCCAGGCTTCGGATCCAGCGTCCGCCGAAGGCGGCTGAAGCGCCACCTGTTGTTGGTGTTTGGTGGTTCACTCGAAGTAGGATCGACTCGCCATGTCCCATCCACTGGCCAATCGTCGTCGACTTGCCCTTGCGGGCCTCGCGCTCTCCATTGCGCTGCTGCTGCCGGGTCTCGTGCTGCCGGTGATCACGCTGCGCGGCACACTCGATCCGCAGGGCGTCGCGACCCTCGCACCGCGGCTGCTGGAAGAGGGCCTGTCGGACGACGTGGTGGGAGCGCTCCGATTCATGCTCAACCCGGCGCTCCTGCCGATGCTCGATGCCTCCCCCGGCGGTCTCAAGGGCGCGCTGGTGACGCAGTTAGGCGGTCAGTTAGGACAGCAGCTGGCTTCGGGCCCTGAGATCGAGGTCTACCAGCAGACGCGGAGCATCGTGGGCTCTGTGCGCCACCTCTACCGTGTGGGTAGCTCGACCGCGGCGACGTTGATCCTGCTGTTCAGCATCATCGTGCCGTTCACGAAGGTGGCGCTGGTCATGTGGGCGCTCTTCCACCGTGACGGCGTGCGGCGGAAGCACACGCTGCACTTCGTCGAGGTGATCGCCAAGTGGGCCATGGCGGACGTGTTCGCCGTAGCGCTGTTCATTGCGTACCTCGCCGCCCGGGCCAGCCAGACGCCACCCGGCGCGGGGGTTGCGCCGCAAGTGGTCGCCTTCACCGCGACCTTCGGGCCGGGCTTCTACTGGTTTGCGGCGTACTGCCTGGTGTCGCTCGGGGTGCAGCAGGCGACGGCGCGCTGGATCATGGCGGACGAGCATCGCGCAGGCGGTCTGGCCTCCCAGTAGGCGGTCCCCTCCGGCCTCACACCCTGTCCCCCTCTCCGCACCAGCGGAGAGGGCCAGGGGTGAGGTCTGATCCCACCCGGCAGCCGTCAATGGACCACCCCACGGTTAGATTGCCCGGCCGTGATCTCCGCCTCCAGCCTCGCAAAGTCGTTCGGCGACCGGACCTTGTTTGCGGACGCCTCGTTCCAGCTCAACCCGGGTGAGCGGTACGGGCTCGTCGGCGCCAACGGCTCGGGCAAGACCACCCTGCTCCGGATCCTGAGCGGCGATCTCGCGCCCGACGCCGGCACCGTGTCGGTGGCAAAGCGGCTCCGGCTCGGCGTGCTCCGCCAGGATCAGTTCGTGTACGACACGCAGGACATCCTCGGCGTCGCCCTCCAGGGGAATCCGGAGCTGTGGACCGCGCTGGTCGAGCGGGAGGCACTGCTCGCCAACGCGGCGGAGTCGTTCGACGCCGATCGGTTTGCCGAGCTCGAGGAGATCGTGCAGCGGCACGATGGGTACGCCGCCGATGCGCGGGCGGCAACGATCCTGGAGGGACTGGGGATTCCCACCACCGTCCACCGGGATCCCATCGCCACGCTTTCCGGGGGCTTCCGACTCCGGGTGCTCCTGGCGCAGGTCCTGGCGAGCAACCCGGACGCGCTGCTGCTGGACGAGCCGAGCAACCATCTCGACATCCTGTCGATCCGGTGGCTCGAGAAGTTCCTGCGGGATTTCGCCGGCGTGGTGCTGGTCATCTCGCACGACCACCGCTTCCTCGACAACGTCGCCACCACCATCCTCGACGTCGACTACGAGACCGTACTGTCGTATCCCGGGTCCTACACCGACTTTCTCGCGGCCAAGCAGGCGGAACGCGAACGCCGCGTGACCGACTTCGCGGCGCGGGAGCGGGAGATCGCCCACCACCAGAAATTCGTCGATCGCTTCCGCGCCAAGGCGAGCAAGGCGCGCCAGGCACAGAGCAAGGTGCGGATGATCGAGAAGAAAGCCGAAGCGCTGGGGGAGCTGCCGCAGACCTCGCGGCGCTATCCGACCTTCCGGTTCGAGCCGCGACGCGACAGTGGGCGCGAGGTTCTGACGGTCAAGGGGGTGAAGAAGGCCTTCGGGGACAACGAGGTGCTCCACGGGATCGACCTCACAGTCATCCGGGGCGATCGTCTGGCCATCATGGGGCCGAATGGCATCGGCAAGTCGACCCTGCTGAAGATCGTGATGGGTCGACTCGACGCTGATGCCGGTGCGGTGGAATGGGGCTACGAGACCCATCCCGGTTACTTCGCCCAAGACCACCAGGAAGAACTCGAGTCACGGAGCGGCACCGCGGAGCAGTGGGTCTGGGGCTTCTGTCCCGAGCGTGACTTCGGCTACGTGCGCGGCGCCATGGGCTTGATGCTGTTCTCCGGTGACGACGGCAAGAAACCCCTGAGTGCGTTGTCGGGTGGGGAAAGCACCCGACTCGTCTTCACCCGCCTCGGCATCGCTCGCCCCAACGTGCTCGTGCTCGATGAGCCGACCAACCACCTCGATCTCGAGTCGATCGAGGCCCTGGTCGAAGGGCTCCGATCCTACACGGGCACGCTGATCCTCGTCTCCCACGATCGGTGGTTCGTGAGCCAGCTGGCCACGCGGGTGCTCGAGATCAGGCCTGACGGGATGACCGACTACCCCGGCACCTATGAGGAATACGTCCACGCCTGCGGGGACGACCATCTCGATGTCGACCGTGTGGTGCTCAGCAGGAAGAACGAAAGCAAGCGGGCGGGGGCGTCTTCGCGGTCCAAGCCGGGGCAGCGGTCAGCGGACGGGGCGAACCCCAAACGGAGTCTCGAGAAGCTCCGGCGGCGCCTCGAACCAG
>JAOUDR010000257.1 GCA_029859185.1 Gemmatimonadota bacterium | reverse complement strand
GCGGGGTCGACCGGTTGCGGCTTACGCCCCATCTCGCCGCCTCGACCCAGGAGGCGCAAGACCGGACAGCGCTCGAGATCTGCCAGGCGGTGCTCGAGGCGCTCGACTGCGGGGACTTTGCGGGTGCCGTGAACGTCACCGGAGTCTCGAGCGAGGCGATGCGGCGGTTGCGGCCGCTCCAGGACCTGGCCCGCTGCGTGGGACGCCTCGGCGCGCTGCTGGCCCAGGGGCGCATTTCGGAGGTGGAAGTCGAGTACGGCGGCACGGACGAGCAGGCGCCACGCGTGGCCAAGCTCGCGGCGGTGGAGGGTCTGCTCGCCGCCATGGGGGTGGGACCCGTGACCGTGGTCAATGCACAACCGCTGGCCGAGGAGCGTGGCATGCGCTTGAGCCGGCGGAAAGCGGCACCAGTCCCAGGGTACGAAACCACCGTGACCGTCACACTGCGTGGCGCGGGCACGGCGATCAGTGTGGCGGGCGCCCTCGTGGGCGAGCGCGGTCGCATCGTGCTGATCGACGGTTTCGCCGTGGACGTCCCGGCCGAAGGACAGTTGATCGTCATGCGGAACCTGGATGTGCCCGGGGTGATCGGCCGGGTGGGCTCCGTGCTGGGTGAGGCCGGTACGAATATCGGCGTGTACCACCAGTCGCGCCGCCCGAGCGACGGAACGGCGCTGGCGGCGATTGCGGTGGATCAGCCACCGGGCGCGGAGGTGGTGGCGCGGCTCGCGGCGCTGCCGGATGTCACGGACGTGCGGGTGGTGGCACTCGATACCGAGGCTTGAGCGGAAGGCGTGGGGGTCCCGGCCAAGCCCCGTCTCGGCCGAGGCCCTGCGCCCGGAAGGACGCATCTGCGCCACGATCACCCTTTAGGGTCTGGTTCCTTGGCCGAGCCCGCACTTCAGTGCGGGACTTCCGCAGGCCCACGCACTCAGGCGGCGAAGGTGGGAAGGGCTAGTCTCCGTCCTGGTTGGACCGCGTGTCCGTCAGGCGGAAGTGACGCACGCCCGCATTGAGCCGCTCCGACGCCTCGGCCAGGTGCGACGCCGAGGCGGCGATCTCTTCAGTCGACGCGCTCTGCTCCTCGGCCGAGGCGGCAATCTCTTCGATGGCGGCCACGGCGTTCTCCGTGCCAACGGAGACCGCACGCAGCCCCTCCGTGATCTCGGCGACCAGTCGCTGCGCCTCGCCGGCGGCCTCAGCGATTTCGTCCGCCCACGAATTGGCCTCGACGGCCCGCTCCGTGATGTCTTCGAGTCCCGCGGCCGCGCCGTCGGCCACGGCTCGGACCGCCGCGCTCTCTTCCACGAGGCGGCGGAGCCGATCGCGGGTCGCTTCCACCCCCTGCAGGACGCGGCTCACGGTCTCCGAGGTCGTATGCGCCGCCTGCGCGGCCTGGGTTGCGAGCTTGCGGACTTCATCGGCCACGACGGCAAAGCCCGCGCCCTCGGGTCCCGCCCGGGCCGCCTCGATGGCCGCGTTCAGCGCGAGCATGTTGGTGCGGGTGGCGATCGTCTTGGCCTGCCCCACGAACTGCTGGATCTCCGCCGAGAGGCTCGCGAGTGTCTCGGCTTCATGCGCGCCCCGCTCCACCTCCTGGGCCAGCTGTGCGAGTCGCTCGCTGCCGGCCACCAGTCGGCCACGGTGGCCCTCGGCCGTCTCCCGGAGCTCCGCGCTCCGGCCCGCCGCCACGGTCGCGCCGTCGGCCAGCTGTGTCGCGATGGCGAGAATCCGCTCAGCGTCGGTCGCGGCGCCCTTCACCTGCGTAGCCTGGTCCGCGGCCTGATCGGTAAGCCGCTGTGAAGTGGACGCCATCTCTTCGGTCGAGGCCGACATCTCCTCGGTGCTGGCTGAGATTTGCTGCGCCATCGCTGCCAGTTCTTCGGCGGAGGACCGGATGCCGGTCACGACGCCACGCAGCTCGGTCACCATCGTCCGGAGACCGTCGAGGAGGAGCGCCACCTCACCGCTCCCACCAGCCTCGTCCCGCACCTCGACCGTCAGGTCGCCGCCGGCCACCCGCTGGGCCACACCTGCGGCCTCGTCGAGCGGCACGGAAATCCGGCGGTCGAGCCAGTCGGCAACCCACCACAACCCGAGGACGATCATCAGGAGCACGGTCCCAGCCGTTCCCCCGATGATCAACCGCACCACGTGCGCGCCGTGAAACGCCACGCTCTCCGGGGCTCGCACCACCGACCACCAGCGGCCCGCGAAATCGGGGACCAGGAGGACGACCCAGGCGTCGCCGCCCTCCAGCGGCACACGTACCATCGTTGCCCGTAGATCGTCCGGGAGGTACGGGGCAATGGGGGACGGGCGCAGGATGCGCGTGCTGTCGCGTGTGACGAGCACGCGGCCCGTGGGATCGATGATCTCCGCGACCGCGGCGAGCTCGTCATCCACACTGAGGCGCGCCGCAGCCAGCCGCACCGCCCCACGCAGCACGCCGAGTGGCGGGCCGCCGGTTGGATCGTCCACGCGCACCGCCAGATCGATGGCGGCCGCACGGGCGACTTCATCGAACTGGGCGGAGCCGACATGGATCCCGGACGCCATGGCCTCCTGCCACCAGGTCTCGTCCGCGTATCCGAACCGGAGCGGCTCCCCCGCCGCGGTCACGCCAAACCCGCTTGCCTCGGTGAGCGCGAGGTCGGCAAACTCGGCGCTGTCCCGTACGGTCTGGAGGAATCGGCGGAGAGCCGGGTCGGGGGCTAGCAGACGTCGTTCCGCAAACCGGTCTTCGAGGTCGTCCGGATCGAGTCGCGCCAGTCCGAGGCGGCGCGCTTCCCGACCCGCTTCCCGTGCCGCCGCGATGATGCTGGGGGCGGTGGCAAGGGAGCGAAGCTCACGCCGGCGCGCGGACATGAAGGCGCTCACGTCCACGGCCCCACGGCGCGCGCTCGCCGCCAGCGCGTCGGCAACGACCCGCTCGATCTCGCTTCCGGTGTACCGGATAGCGATGACCGCACCGGCCCCAATCAAGAGAATGGTCGCGGGAATGGCGATCCCGAGGATCGCACTGCGAAGTCGGGTGGTGGCTGCCATGGAACGTCCCAAAGGTAGACGTCGCTCCGCAGCCACGGCAAGTCGCCGCAAGCCATTGTAAATTCAACGGCTATGGCGACGCATGATACCGGGCCTATGGCCTACGATCCCGAGCGGGTGGAGTCCACCTGGCGCGCGCGCTGGCGGGAGCGGCGCACCAACGGCCTCGATCTCGCGGCCGCGACCCGGCCGTTCTACAACCTCATGATGTTCCCCTACCCGTCGGCGGAAGGCCTCCACGTCGGTAACGTGTTCGCGTTCGTCGGGACGGACATCTATGGCCGCTACCACCGCCTCCGCGGGTACGACGTCTTCGAGCCGATCGGGTTCGACGCGTTCGGGATTCACTCCGAGAACTACGCACTCAAGAGGAACACACACCCGTCGGAGTTGATCCCGCGGAACATCGCCCGGTTCCGCGAGCAGTTGCAGCGGGTGGGCCTCATGGTCAACTGGGACCACGAGCTCTCCACCACGGATGCGTCGTACTACCACTGGACCCAGTGGATCTTCCTGCAGCTCTACAAGGCCGGGTTGGCCTACAAGAAGTCAGCACCCGTCAACTGGTGTCCCGAGTGCAAGACCGTGCTCGCGAACGAGCAGGTGATCAATGGCTACTGCGAGCGGCACCCTGACACCCTCGTCACGCAGCGGGTGCTAGAGCAGTGGTTCTTTGCCATCACCAAGTACGCGGGGCGCCTCCTGGACCACCTCGAAGCGCTCGATTGGTCCGACTCGACCCGGACCGCCCAGCGTAACTGGATCGGTCGATCGGAAGGGGCAGAGTTGGTGTTCGAGACCGCCCTGGGCGAACCGATCAAGGTCTTCACCACGCGGCCCGATACGGTGTTCGGCGCCACGTGGGTCGTGCTGGCGCCGGAGCACCCGCTCGTGGCTCCACTTACCGCCGAGGAATGCCGGTCCGCCGTGAGTGCGTACCGGCGGCAGGCGCAGGCCAAGGACCTCGTTTCACGGAAGGTGGGTTCAAAGGAAAAGACGGGCGTGTTCCTCGGCGGGTACGCGCGCAATCCCGCCACCGGGGAGTCCATTCCCGTCTGGATCGCGGACTACGTGCTGATGGAGTACGGGACCGGCGCCATCATGGCGGTGCCTGGGCACGACGAGCGGGATCACGAGTTCGCCACGACGTTCGGACTGCCCGTCGTACGGGTCGTCGAGCCGGCCGGAGATGAGGATGGAACGCTGCCCTACATGTCCTGGGAGGGGCGGCTCGTCAACTCCGGCCGGTTCGACGGGATGTCCTGCGCAGAGGCGGTACCGGCGATCACGCGGTGGTTGGAGGAGCGGACGCTGGCCACGACGCAGATGCAGTACCGGCTGCATGACTGGTGCATCTCCCGGCAGCGGTACTGGGGGCCCCCGATCCCGATCATCTACTGCGACCACTGCGGAGCCGTTCCGGTGCCCGAACAGGATCTGCCGGTCGTGCTGCCGCCATTGGAGAACTACCGGCCGGACGAGAGCGGTGTGTCACCGCTCGCGCGCCTCGAGTCGTGGTATCGGGTGCCGTGCCCGACCTGTGGCGCCACGGGCCGGCGGGAGACCGATGTCTCCGACACGTTCCTCGACTCCGCGTGGTACTTCCTGCGCTACCCGTCCACCGGGTACGACGATCGGCCGTTCGATGCGGGGCTCACCACGCAGTGGCTGCCGGTGACGTCCTACATCGGCGGGAACGAGCACGCCGTGCTGCACCTCATGTACGCGCGGTTCATCACGATGGTGCTGCACGACCTGGGGCACCTGCCCTTCGACGAGCCGTTCGCGCGCTTCCGGGCACACGGCACGATCGTCAAGGATGGGGCCAAGATGTCCAAGTCGCGGGGCAACGTGGTGGTGCCCGACGAGTACATCGCACAGTGGGGGGCGGACACCTTCCGGATGTACCTGATGTTCCTCGGTCCCTACCAGGAGGGCGGCGACTTCCGCGACGAGGGGATCTCGGGCATCCGACGCTTCCTCGACCGCG
>JAOUDR010000258.1 GCA_029859185.1 Gemmatimonadota bacterium | reverse complement strand
CCGCATCTCGCACATCTATCGCGACGGCCCGGCCGACAAGGAATGGCTCGCGCTCGCGGTTGGCGACTACGTGCTCGCCATCGACGGCCAGGACGTCAAGGCGGGTGACAACTACTGGAAGATCCTGAGCACGACGGTCAACGAGTACGTGCCGGTCACCGTCGCGAAGGCAGCCGACGGCAAGAACCCCACGACGGTCCGCATCGCGAGCGTCACGTCGCTTACCGACGTCAAATACGAAGAGTGGGTGGCCAACAACCGCGACTACGTGGAGCAGGCGACGAACGGCCAGATCGCGTACGTGCACATCCGGGGGATGAATCAGCCCTCGCTGTCGCGGTTCCAGGACGAGATCACGCGGTTCTCCAACAAGCAGGGCATCATCGTGGACATCCGGTACAACGGGGGCGGCAACACCGACCAGGAGCTGATCGACATCCTGGAACGGCGGCCCTACGAGTTCTGGAACAACCGCAGCGGCGTCCCCACCTGGGGCCGGCGGCCGCGGCAAGCGATCGTCGGGCCCAAGGTGATGATGATCAATTGGCGCTCGGCCTCGGACGCCGAGGTGACGCCTCAGGCGTTCCGCGACTTGGAACTCGGCCGCATCGTCGGCAACCCGACCGCCGCCATGGTGATCGCGACCGGCAGCTACGGCCTGATCAACGGCGGGACGATCCGCACGCCGGGGTCGCTCGTGGTAACGTACGATCCCTCCAAACCGAACAACTTCGGCATCAACCTCGAGAACTTCGGCGTGGCGCCGGACGTCTGGGTCAAGAACTCACCGAAAGACGAGATGGACGGTGTGGACCGAGAGCTGCAGACGGCCATCGATGAGGTGATGCGCATGCTGCGGGAGGTGCGGCCGCGGGCGGCGGATCAGGATCGGTAGCTAGGCGGCTAGGCGGCTAAGCGGCTGGCCTCCAACTGGAGGACTCCGGCCCCCCGGGCGATTGCCGGGGGGCCGGAGTTCTGGTTTGACAATGGGTGCCATCCGGGGCTCTCTTGACTGGCCCCCTCACGCTGCTGGGTCCATGACCGTCGCTCGTCCTTGCGTCCTGTCGCTCGCGCTGGCACTCCTGGGACTCGGCTGTGCCAGCAATCGGCCTCCGCAACGACCCAACGTTCTGTTCATCGCCGTGGACGACCTGCGGCCGGAGTTGGGTGCGTACGGCAACCCGGACATCAAGACCCCGGCCATTGATCGGCTGGCGGAGAGTGGCGTCACCTTCCTCCAGGCGCACGTCCAACAAGCGGTGTGCAATCCGTCCCGGGCCAGCCTCCTGACCGGGCTCCGGCCGGATTCGCTGCGCGTGTGGACGCTGCAGACGCGCTTCCGTGACAGCGTGCCCGACGTGGTCACGCTGCCGCAGCATTTCATGCTGCATGGCTATCACACCGCGGCGATTGGCAAGATCTATCACAACATCATCCCGGACTCGCTCTCCTGGAGCGAGCCCAAGCTGCACGTCGCTGGGTACCCGTTCGACCCGGACGCGGTCTACCGCGATCCGGAGTACGTGGCCATCCAGGAAGCCCGCAAGGCCCAGATCATCGCGGAGGGACGGCAGGACCGGTTCATCGATCAGTACGGCCAGTGGTATCTCAAGGCGACGGCCAGCGAGATGCCGGACGTGCCGGACAACGCGTACTTCGATGGTGCCCAGACCGACGTCGCCATCGGGAAGCTCGAGGAGTACAGGAACGGCACGCAGCCGTTCTTTCTTGCCGTCGGCTATTATCGGCCGCACCTGCCGTTCAACGCCCCGAGGAAGTACTGGGATCTCTATGACCCGGACTCCATCCCGCCGGCCGAGAACTCGTTCGTGCCGGATGGCGCGCCGTCGATGGCCATGAACACCATGCGGGAGCTGCGCGGGTACACGGATTTCCGGCATGTCGTCCATCCCGCGCAGGGTCAACTGAGCGAGGCCGAGGCGCGCCGGCTGAAGCACGGGTACTATGCCGCGGTCAGTTACGTGGATGCGCAGATCGGTCGACTCCTGGATGCGCTCGACAGCCTGGGACTCACCGACAACACGATCGTGGTGCTGTGGGGCGACCACGGGTGGAAGCTGGGTGAGCACGGCAGCTGGGCCAAGATGACCAACTACGAGATCGACACGCGGGCACCGCTCATCATCCGCGCACCGGGCCATGCGGGCGGTACACAGATCGACCGGATGGTCGAGTTCGTGGACATCTACCCGACGCTCACCGAGCTGGCCGGCCTACCGCTCCCCGTACACCTCCAGGGGACCAGCGCCGTGCCGTTAATGCACGACCCGGCCCGTGCCTGGAAGCCAGCCGTCTTCAGCCAGTTCCTGCGCGAGGGGGCGTGGATCGCCCCGGACAGCGTGGTGTACATGGGATACGCCATGCGCACGGAGCGGTACCGCTACGTGGCGTGGATGGACTGGCAGACGCAGGCCTACGTGGCGTACGAGTTGTACGACCACGCGAGCGACCCAGCGGAGAACGTCAACCTCGCCGGTCGTGCCGAGTACGCGGAGGTCATGGCGGAGCTGGAGGCGCAGCGCCGGGCCGGGTGGCCGGCTGCGTTGCCTCCGCGGGAAACACACCGGTAGGGACACCCCACATGCACGTCACACGCTCGATCGCCGCTCGCACATCGTTGCTCATGCTGGGGCTCGCGTCGGTCCACGTGGCACACCCCGGGCCACACGCCCGGGCACAGGCGTGCCCGGAAGCGCTCCCAGGCGCGTGGACCGGCCGGCTCCCAATCGAGGCGCTACTCGCGGTCCGGCTGGTCGTCCGGGAGCAGGCACCCGACCGCCTGGTCGCGAGCATCGCCTCCCAGCAGGTACACGACGAAATTCCCATCCGGCGGGATGAGCATCGCCTGCGCGTCCAGTCATCGATCATCTCCATCGCGTTCGACGGTGTGCTGGCCGATGACCGCTCGCGGATCGACGGCTTCCTGCAACACGGCTCGATCATCGAACGGGTCGTCCTCCGATCTGTCGTCGAATCCGCAATTCCAACCTGGAGCGTCGAATGGAGTCCCATCGCGGTGCGTGACGAGACCACGCGCTTCGACCTCTACATCGAAGACGAGGGCGCGGGCGACCTTGGCGGGTACTTCTTCTTCCGCGACCAGCGTCTGCCCGGCCTCTGGGGATACGGACTCCAGTGTCACGGTGACAGCATCACGCTGGGGGAGAAGAACCTCGGTCTCGTGATGGAGGGCGGGTTCGATCCACAACGCGACGTGCTGCGACTGACGGTGACCGGCTTCGGTGGATCGAGTGGGATGACCTTCAGCCGCATGTCGCCGGACTCGGTCCCGGCGCGCCCCGACGTACCCGAGGCACCGGCCCGATCGTTCGCCCAGGCCGAGTATCGGGCACAGGCGCCGGAAACCGTTGGTGACGGTTGGCCGACCGCGCCTCCTGCAACCGTCGGGCTCGACACGACGGTCCTCGGCAACATGGTCAGCGCCATCGTCACCGGCGAATTGGCCCTCACGCACAGCGTGCTGGTGGCACGGCACGGGAGCCTCGTCGTGGAGGAGTACTTCTACGGCTACGATCGGGCAACGTGGCACGACATGCGCTCGGCATCAAAGACGCTGACGTCCACGTTGATCGGCTTGGCTATCCAGGAAGGGCGGATCGCCAGTACGGAGACCACGGCGCTCTCGTTCTTTCCCCGGTATCGGCGCTACGCGCACTGGGATCCGCGGAAGGCGCAGATCACCATTCGGGATCTCCTGACCATGAGCTCGGGGCTCGATGCAAACGACTCGGATCCCACATCGGTGGCCTCCGAAGGCGCGTACCAGTCACAGACCGAGCGACCCGACTGGATCAAGCTCGCGCTGGACGCCCCGATGATTGCCGATCCCGGGAGCCAGCCGCTCTACGGCGGTGCCAATCCCCTCATCCTCGGCGGGATCCTGGCGGAGGCGGTCGATGAACCGATCGAGTGGTTCGCGCATCGAACGCTGTTCGGGCCGCTGGGAATCGAGCACTACAAGCTCATGGTCGATCCCACCGGGGTCCTCTACATGGGCGGCGGACTGTACCTCCGGCCGCGTGACATGGCCAAGTACGGGCAGCTCTACCTCGACGGCGGCGTGTGGCAGGGCCGTCGCCTCCTGTCCGAGGAGTGGATCCGGGAATCGTGGGGCCGCTACGGCCGGCTGGGCCCGCTCGACCGCAACGGGCACCAATACGGCTACCTGTGGTGGCACCACCAGTACCCGGTGGGCGACCGCGTCGTCGAAACGATCGAGGCGCGAGGCAACGGCGGGCAGTACATTTTCGTCGTGCCGTCGCTCGACATGGTGGTGGTGATCACGTCCGGCAACTTCCACACGGGCAAGACCCGGCAGCCCGAGGAGATCCTCCGCCGGTTCATTCTCCCCGCCGTCCGCGACCCATAGGAAGTGGATTCTCGACGGTAGCGGCTCCAACCATCAACCCGTCGGCAGGGTCTCACCCGGGAATCGTCCCGGAGGTCTCGTGCACCAATTCGCTCGGGTAGTCGTCGTTCCCGCACTCCTCCTCGTGTCGCAACCCGCCGCGGCCCAACAGTACGATCTCGACTCCCTGCTCCGGGCGCACCGGTATGCCCTGCGGCTGGAAGACGGCCACCTGCGCGGGGCCGGTGCGGACCTGATTCTCGAGGCCGCCGCGTCAGCGCAGTTCGTCGGCCTGCTGGAGGAACACAACGTGAGCGACCTGGCCTCGCTCGCGACGGCGCTCTTCGACACGCTGCGCGTAGCCTTCGGGTTCCGCTACCTGGCGCTGGAGCAGGGTGGGATCATCACCAACTGGCTCGCCGAGGCGGCTCGGCACGGAGGCTGGGATTCAGTGGCGACGCTGGCCGCACGCTGGCCGCATGCCCCTACCTTCGCCACGGACGACGAATTGGCGATGATGGCCCACGTCGCGGCCACCGCCGGCACCGCCCACCCACCGGTGTGGGGCATCGATCAGGAGTTCGGTGCGTTGCACATCCTGGAACGGCTGGCCACTCTCGCCCCCAACGAAGAGCCACGTCGACGAGC
>JAOUDR010000256.1 GCA_029859185.1 Gemmatimonadota bacterium | reverse complement strand
CGCGACGGTTCGCTCCCGGGATGGCGCCGGCCCTCATTGCCGGGGTCGCCGCCGTCCTCCTGCTCCTGGCCATTCCCCTGCTGCGCCGGCGCTCGCCGGAGGCGGTCCGGGCAGCACCGCCCACGACGCCGGAGTTGCTTGCCCGCGCCATTGCCGTGCTCGACGCCGAGCACGAGCGCGGCCCACGGACCGCCGCGGGAGATGCGGCGTATGGGGCCCGGCGATCCGCGCTCAAGGCGCAGCTAGCCGATCTGCTTGCGCGAGGTCGTGGCGGGGCGTAGACTCTCCCCTCACAACTTGCGCTGTTCCCCCGCGGATGGGATCACGGAAGCCGGTGAGAGTCCGGCGCGGCCCCGCCACTGTAACGGGTGTAACACGCGGCTCACTGCCACTGGGATGACCCCGGGAAGGCGAGCGCGCGGCCCGTAGCCAGGAGACGACCCCGTCCGCACTACCCCGAACCCTCGAGGGAGGGCCGGTGGATCGTCTTGCAGTCGACGACGCGCCAGACCGCCCGGCTACCGGTGGGCGTGCGCGTCACCGTTCACTCCGGTCCTAGTCGGACGTCTCGCCTCACGGCGGTCGCGGCGGTTGCGGCGGTTGCGGCGGTCGCGGCGGTCGCGGCGGTCGCGTGTGGTCCACGCCCGTCTCCCGCGGGACGCGGGGCGGCGGAACGCGTCGTATCGCTTGCTCCCGCATTCACGGAGTTGCTGTTTGCGATCGGGGCCGGAGACCGGGTCGTCGGACGTACGGCGTGGTGTGACATGCCGCCGGCGGCGCTCGATGTCCCGAGCGTCGGCGACGGCATTGCGCCCAATGTCGAAGCCATCGTGGCACGGAATCCCGATCTGGTCGTCCTATACGCCTCGACGGCGAACACCGCAGCTGGCGAGCGTCTCGCCAGTGTTGGCGTGCGGACCATGACGCTCGCCATGGACCGCCTGGAGCACGTACCGGCCGCGGCCCAGGCGCTCGGGGAGGCGGTGGGAGCGCAGACCGCGGCCGACTCGCTCGCCGCATGGTTCACGAGAGGACTCGACTCGGCACGCACGGCGCCGCGGCCCGCGGCCCCACCACGCGTGGTGATCCTCACGTGGGATCGGCCGCCCATCGTCATCGGCGGTGGGAGCTTCCAGCACGAGCTGCTGACCTTGGCGGGCGCCGAGAACGTGTTTGGCGATCTCCCGCAGCCCTCCGCCCAGGTGGCCATCGAGACGATCGCCGCACGCAACCCAGACCTCGTCGTGCTGCTCGACGGGGATCCGAATCCGGCGTGGGCCGACCGTCCGGAGTGGCAGGTGGTGCCCGCGGTGCGGCAGCGACGGTTCGTCACGGTGCGGGGAACCGAGTTCGCGCGCCCGACACCGCGGGCGCTCGGCGCCGTCCGCAGGCTGCGAACCCTGCTCGACTCGGTCGCGCGATGAAGCGCTGGCCCGTATTGCTCGGCCTAGCGGTGCTCGCGCTCGCGGCCGGTGTGGCGGTCGGGCCTGCGGACCTCTCCTTGCATCAGGTGGCCCGCGCGCTCGGCGGGAATGGGGACACGGCGACCCTCGCCATCGTGCGGGACCTGCGGCTCCCACGCACGCTCCTGGCGTTCCTCGTGGGCGGGAGCCTCGCGGTCACGGGCGCCGTGCTCCAGGCGCTCGTCCGCAACCCACTTGCCGATCCGTATCTCCTGGGACTCTCCGGTGGCGCGGGTCTCGGGGCCGTGGCCGCCATCGCGCTGGGCGTGGTGGGATCGTGGGGCGTGCCGCTCGCGGCCGCCGCCGGCGCGCTCGCCGCCATCGTGCTCGTGTATCGACTGGCGGTCGTGGCGGACGCCGTGCTCGACACTCGGGTGCTCCTTCTCGCCGGTGTCGTGGTCGGGAGCTTCGCCGCGGCCCTGGTGGGTGCCATCCTCGCCCTGTCCCCGGCGGAGGGACTTCGCTCCGCGCTGCTCTGGCTGCTCGGTGGATTCGACGGCGCGTCGTGGACCGCGCTCGGGATCTTCGCGGTGTACGCGACGGTTCCGCTCGCGCTGCTCGTGCGCGAGAGTCGCATGCTCGACCTGTTGTCGCTCGGTGAGGAGCCGGCGCGGTTCCTCGGCGCCGATGTCGAACCGCTGAAGCGCCGGCTCTATCTCGCCGCCTCCTTGCTCACCGCGGCGGCGGTGGCCGTCTCGGGCATCATCGGCTTCGTGGGCCTCGTGATCCCGCACGCGGTACGCGTCCTGTGGGGGGCTCGGCACGGCAGTTTGCTTCCCTCGGCGTTTCTCTTGGGGGGCAGCCTGCTTGCGGCCGCCGATGCCGTCGCCCGAACCGCGTTTGCCCCACTGAGCCTGCCCGTGGGTGTCGTCACGGCCATCGTCGGTGTTCCCGTCTTCGCGGTCCTGGTCCGCCGATGGGCGACCTGATCTTCGAGGCGCGCGGCGCCTCGTATCGCTATCCGGGAGCACGGGTGGATGCCCTCGCCGACGTGCACCTGGCGGTTCCCGCCGGGGCGCTGGTTGGCATCGTCGGCCCGAACGGGTGTGGGAAGACCACGCTGCTCGGCCTGCTGCTGGGCACGCGACGGCCGACCGCCGGAACCGCGCTGGCACTCGGACGACCGGCGTCGGAGTGGCGACGCCGCGACCTGGCACGACGCGTCGCGGTCGTCGCGCAACGCGAAGAACCGACCTTCCCGCTACGGGTGCGGGATGCGGTGTCCTTGGGACGGTACCCCCACGTGGGACCGTACCGCCCGTTCGCGGAAGCGGATCACGCCGCGGTCCAAGCCGCCCTCGAGCGCGCCGACGCGCTCCATCTGGCCGATCGGTGGACTCAGACGCTGTCGGGCGGCGAGTGGCAGCGCGTGCGCATCGCGCGCGCCTTGGCACAGGCGCCGGAGGTGCTCGTGCTCGACGAAGCCACCGCCAACCTCGATCTGCGTCACGAGATGGAGACCTTCGAGCTGGTCACGGACCTCGTGCGGTCGCAAGGACTCACCGGGGTCCTGGTCACGCATCACGTCAATTTGGTGGCGCGGTTTGTGGACGTGCTCGCCGTGATCGACGGCGGACACGTGGTGGCGGCTGGACCGCCGGCGGAGGTCCTGCGGCGTGACATCGTGGAGCGGGTGTTTGCCTGGCCGGTGGAGATCACGGATTGGCGCGGCGTACCGCAGATCGTGCCCCTGATGAAGCGGGGAGAGATGGCGGGGCGGGCTGAAGAGCAGCGCGGCAACGCGGCAGCGCGGCAGCACGAGCAGGGTGCTCAGCACGGACGCGACGGACAGCGTGGGTCGGAAGATCAGAGGGGGTGAGGGTCGTGATGATGCGGATTGCGGTCAGCGTGGCGCTGCTGGTGACGGTGGCGAAGGCGGCGGAGGGTCAGGTACGGGATACCACGCTGCTCGAGCCGATCGTGGTGACGGCTACACGTACGCCGCTTCCAATAAGCCGTCTCGGCAGCCGGGTCACCGTGCTGACCGGCGCGGATCTGCGGGCGGCGGGGTACGCGACGGTGGCCGACGCGCTCCAGGGAGTTGCGGGGCTCGCCGTGGCGCAGACCAGCGGGCCGGGGTCCAACACCGCCGTGTTCCTGCGCGGTGGTGAGAGCGACTATGTGAAAGTCCTCGTCGATGGCGTCCCCTTGAACGAACCCGGCGGCGCATACGACTTTGCCAACCTCACCACCGACAACGTCGAGCGGATCGAGATCGTGCGCGGACCAACCAGCGTTCTGCACGGGTCCGATGCGGTGTCGGGGGTCGTGCACCTGGTCACGCGCGCGGGAGGAACCCGGTATGCGGGCGGAGTGCGGGGTGGGTCGTCCGGCACGGCCGAGGCGGACGCCGAGTTGGCGGGCGGGACGGAGTCTGCCTCGTACGCGGTCACCGGGGCATGGCGCCGCGCGGATGGTCTCTACCCGGTGAATAGCGGCTACGAGAACACCACCATCGCGGGGCGCCTCCGGGTCGCGCCGACGGCGGGCGTCTCGGCGGACTTCACGCTCAGGACGGTCAATGCCGAGTACCGCTATCCGACGGATGGCGCCGGCAACGTGGTCGATACGAACCAGCGCCAGCTCACCCGGAGCACGACGCTCGGGCTCACACTCGCGCGGCGCGTGTCACGGGCCGCGTACGTGCGGCTGGCGCTGCGCAGCAACGCGATCGGTGGTGGGATCGACGACCCACCCGACGGTCCGGGAGACACGCTCGGCGCGTTCGCGTACCGCAGCCAGCGGGATCTGGATCGTCGCCTGGTGGACCTCTGGGCTGATTGGACCGTGGCCCCCGGCGTGACGGTGACGGGCGGTGGCGGCTACGAACATCAGCGCGACCGCAGCACGAGCGAAGGGCAGAGCGAATTCGGGCCGTATGGGTCCACCACCGACGCCCGGCGTCACAACTGGGCGGGCTACGCCGAGGCGGCGCTGGTCCGTGGGCCCGTCGCGGTGACGGCCGGTACGCGCCTCGATCGCAACGAACGGTTCGGGACGTTCGTGACCTGGCGCGCGAGCGCCAGCGCCAACGCGGCGCTGGGGCTCCGCGTGTTTGCGTCCGGGGGCACCGCCTTCAAAGAGCCGACCTTCTTCGAGCAGTATGGCGGCAGCTTCGTCATCGGCAATCCGGCTCTCACGCCGGAACGCACGATGAGCTGGGAAGTAGGACTCGAGCAGACGGTGCTGGGTGGGCGTGCCCGCTGGTCGGCGGGCTACTTCGGTCAGCGGTTCCGCGACCTGATCCAGTACGCCTTTACACCCCAGACACCCGGCGGCGCCAACTACGTCAACCTCGCCGCGGCCAACGCCGATGGACTCGAGTTCGAGGGAACCGCGTTGCTGGTCGCCGGCGTTCGCCTGGGTGCGCAGTACACCTACCTCCACACGCTCGTCACCGACGCCGGTGTGCTTCCGGACGACGACGCCGCGTTTCGCGAGGGCGATCGCTTGCTCCGGCGACCCAGGCACGCCGCCGCCGTCCAAGCTCGGTGGGACGGAGGCCCCCTGGGTGCTCACGCCGCCGTCCGGTGGACCGGCAGTCGCGCCGACGCCGACTTCGCGTCCTTCCCGGCA
>JAOUDR010000255.1 GCA_029859185.1 Gemmatimonadota bacterium | reverse complement strand
TGGAGTTGTTGTTGAGGCTGCGGGATGAGCGGGATGAGCGGGATGAGCGGGATGACGGCGATGACGGGATGAAGGGATGAACGGGATGAACGGGGTGAACTGGATGGTGTCATTGGGGCGATGGGGCAAGGTGGTCAAGCACCGGGGGCTGCTGGTCCTGGTGTTGCTGGGTGTGGTCGGGGTGCTGCCGGCAGACGCACAACGACGGCGACGTGCTGTCACGCCGCCGGAGAAGGAACCCAACTTCAAGGAGTTCAACGTTCCCTACGACGGGCTGCTGACGTTCGTGCGCCTGCGGTACACGCCCAGTCAATACGGCTGGGGAGGCGGAGGCGGCGCATTTGGGGGTGTGGACTACAACTGGGATCACGACTATCCGCGCGCGGACCGTCACCTGATGACCATCGTGGACGAGCTGACCGCGGCCGCCATCCGGAGCGACGGGAGCAACGTGCTCGGCGCCGACGATCCCGAGTTGTTCAAGTACCCGATCGCGTACATGTCGGAACCCGGCTACTGGACGCTGACCGAGCGGGAGGCGGCCAACTTCCGCGCGTACCTCGCCAAGGGCGGCTTCATCATCTTCGACGACTTCACGAATTGGCAGTACGGGCCGCTCGCGGAAGCGATGCGCAAGGTGCTGCCCGAGGGGCGTGTCGTGCAACTCGATGCTTCACACCCGATCTTCCACTCGTTCTTCGACATCAACACGCTGGACTACTACCACCCGTATCGCGGCGGCCAGTCCTACTTCCTCGGCATCTTCGAGGACAACGACCCGACCAAGCGGCTGCTCGTGATCATGAACTACAACAACGACGTGGGCGAGTCGTGGGAATGGTCCGATCAGGGCTTCATCCCCATCGAGCTTTCCAATACGGCGTTCAGACTCGGCGTGAACTACTTCATGTACGCATTGACCCACTGAGCCGGAGACCCATGACTTCCTCGAAGCCATCCCTGGAATCCGCGGACGACGTCGCGCTGGCGGATCGCCTCGCCTCGAGCCGCGACGCCCTCCTCAAGGAGCTGCACAAGCTCATCGTCGGGCAGGACGACGTCATCGAGCAAGTGCTGCTGTCCCTGTTCGTGGGCGGGAACAGCCTCGTGATCGGGGTTCCTGGCCTCGCCAAGACGCTGCTCATCCGTGCGATCGCGGACGCGCTGGATCTCAAGTTCTCGCGGATTCAGTTCACGCCCGATCTGATGCCGTCGGACATCACCGGGACCGATCTCGTGCAGGAAGATCCGGCCACGGGACAGCGACAGCTGGTGTTCATGCCGGGGCCGATCTTCGCCAACATCGTGCTCGCGGACGAAATCAACCGGACCCCACCCAAGACCCAGGCGGCGTTGCTCGAAGCGATGCAGGAGCACCGGGTCACGGTGCAGGGACGGACCTACACGCTCGAGGAACCGTTCTTCGTGTTCGCGACGCAGAACCCGATCGAGCTGGAGGGCACGTACCCCTTGCCCGAGGCGCAGCTCGACCGGTTCATGTTCAACATCGTGATCGAGTACTCCAGTGAGTCGGAAGAGATGGAGGTGGTGCGCAGCACCACGCGAGCGGCTCCGGACCCGCTGCAGGCGGTCGTGAGCGGCGAGGACATCCGCGCCTTTCAGCAGCTCGTGCGGCGCGTGCCGGTGCCGGAACCGGTGCTCGACTACGCGGTCCGGCTGGTCCGAACGAGTCGGCCCAACGGTGATGGCGCTCCCGACTTCGTACGGGAGTGGGTGTCCTACGGTGCGAGCGTGCGCGCCGCGCAGTACCTGATCCTCGGCGCCAAGGCGCGGGCGCTGCTGGCGGGGCGGTATCACGTCAAGTTCGACGACGTGCGGGCGCTCGCGCACCCGGTACTCCGGCACCGCATCCTCAAGAACTTCCATGCCGAATCGGAGCGGATCACCACGGATCACCTGGTGGATCGTCTGCTCGAAGCCGTACCGGTGCCGGCGTCCGGCATGTGAACGGCGCACGCTTTCTCGATCCGACGGTCCTCGCGCGCATCGACAACCTCGAGCTCGTGGCGCGCACGGTTGTGGACGGCTTCATCAGCGGTCTGCACCATTCACCGTACCTGGGACTGTCGACCGACTTTGCCGAGCACCGACAGTACATGCCCGGCGACGACATCCGGCGAATCGACTGGCGGGTGTTCGGGCGGACGGACCGGTTCTACGTGAAGGAGTTCGAGGCCGACACGAACGCCAACATGTTGGTGCTGCTCGACGTGTCGCGATCGATGGACTTCGGCGAGCCCGTCGGGAAACTCGACTACGGTCGCATGCTTGCGGCGTGTCTCCTGTACCTGTCCCGCCGACAGCGCGATCGGGTGGGACTCGTGACGTTTGACGGAGCGTTGCTCGACTACGTGCCGGCGTCCGCCAAGCACCTCGAGCTGGCGCTCCACACGCTGCAAGGACGGCAAGCGGGCGGGCAGGGCGATCTCGCGGGACCACTCCGGAAGGCGGCGGAAATCCTGCGACGGCGGAGCATTCTCGTGCTCGTCTCCGACTGCTATGACGAGCCTGATGTGACCGTGCGGGCACTGGCGGCGCTGCGTGACCGCGGCCATGACGTCATCGTGTTCCACATACTCGACTCAGCGGAGCTGACGTTCCCGTTCGAGGACGCGAGTCCGTTCGAGGACCTGGAGACGGGAGAGCGGGCCCCGGTCGTCCCCGCGACGATGCGGGAGGAATACCGCACGCTCATTCGCGGGCACTGCGACACCCTGGCCCGCCGACTCGGTGACAACCGGGTGGACTACTATCTGGCCGACACCGGAAAACCGCTCGACTTTGCGTTGCTGGAGTATCTCACGCGGCGCGAGTGGCTGGCGCGGGTGAAGTAGATGGCCCTCCTCGCGCCCCTGTTCTTGCTCGGCCTCGCCGCGGTGGCGGTTCCGGTCATCCTGCATCTCAGTCAGCGGGCACGGCGGGATCCCGTCCGTTTCCCGTCGCTGGCGTTCGTGCGCCGCGTGCCGTTCAAGACCACGGAGCGGCGTCGGATCCGGGACCGGCTGTTGTTCGCCCTGCGGGGGATCGCCCTGATCCTGCTTGCCATCGCCTTCGCACGGCCGTTCCTGGAGCGTGGAGCGTTGGGAACCGCCGGGGTTGCCGCGGCGCGGGAGATCGTGATTCTGCTCGATGGGTCGGCGTCCATGGGATACGGCGACCGATGGAGTCGGGCGCAGGACGCGGTGCGGAATGTCGCACGGACGTTGGGGCCGGAGGATCGGGCGACGGTCGTGTTGTTCGCGGGGGTGCCCTCAGTGCTCGGGCCGCCGACCGGTGATCCGGTACAGCTGGAGGGATACCTGGCGGGGATCGAGCCTCGGGGTGCGGCGACGCGATACGAGCCGGCACTCGACCTCGCGCGGGACCTGATCGAGCAGTCGGACCGACCGCAACGCGCGGTCGTGCTGATCACGGATTTCCAGCGCGTTGGGTGGGACGGGCAGGCGGATCTCCGGCTCCCGGCCGGAACGGTGCTCGACGCCATCGCGGTGGGCGACGACGAGGTCCAGAATCTCGCGGTCGTGGGCGTGACGTTGCAGCGCAGTCCGGAGCGCGGCGGGCGGGTGACGATCGCGGCCCGGGTGGCCAATCTGGGTGGAAGGGACGCCGAGGTCCGCGTCCGGCTGGGGACGGGGGAACAGACGCTCCACGAGCTGCCGACGCGGGTCCCGGTGGGCGAGGTGGCGCTCGTACAGTTCCCGGACATCGCGCTGCCCACCGCGGCAACGCCAGGCTGGGTCGCGGTCACGGAAGATGCCCTCGCCATCGATGACGTCCGGCGTTTCGTGCTGCGACCCATCCCCCGGATTGCGGTCCTGGTGGTCGAGGGTCGCGGCGCGGGCGAGCGCGAGGTGCTTTATGTACGGCGGGCGCTGGCCATCGGGCGGGATCCGGCGCTGGTTGCCACGGTTCGGACCACCCCCGGTCCCGATGATGTGCGGGAGGCGGATGTCGTCGTCCTGAACGACGCGCCGTTCCCCACGGGGGAGACCGGCCGCGCGCTGCGGCGGTTCCTCGAGGAGGGTGGAGGAGTGCTGTGGGCCATGGGACCACGGGCCCGCGCTATTCCTGAGGATCTCCGCGACCGGCTTGGGCGTGTCGGCGGGCAGCCCGTGGACCGACTGAGCGCGCGCGGCGGCGTACTCGGCATCGCGGACTACGGGCATCCGATCTTCACGCCGTACAGGAACATGCGCGGGAGTGACTACGGGGCGGTACGCGTGTACCGATACTGGCGGGTGGAGACGGCCGACAGTGCGCGCATCCTGGCGTGGACGGACGATGGCGCCCCCATTCTCACCGAATCGCGGGTCGGGACCGGCCGGGTCGTTCTGTGGGCATCGGACTTCGGCAATACCTGGAACGACCTCGCGGTCCGGGCTGTCTTCCTGCCGACCGTGCATGAGGCCGTTCGCTACCTCTCCGGACACAAGGAGCCGCCGGCATCCCACGCGATCGGACAGATGCTCGAGCCCGAGGACCTCGGCGTAGATACCGCGACGGTGGAGTTGGTGTTGGAGGCCCCGGACGGCTCCCGTTTCCCGATTGGCGAAGACCGCCGCAGTCCGGCGCCGCTGAGCCAGGCCGGCTTCTACACGCTCCGACCGTTGGCGGGTGGCATCGGTGTACCGTTTGCCGTGAATCTCGATCCGGCGGAGTCGGATCTCGCGCAACTCGACCGCCCGGCGTTCCTGGCAGCCGTGGCCGGATCCGAAGACGGACCTCCCGTCACGACCGCCAGCTTGAGTCTCTCGGCGGAGGAGCGCGAGCGCCGACAGCGGCTCTGGTGGTATGTGGGTCTCGTGGCGCTGGCCATTCTCGTGACGGAGTCACTCCTGGCCGGCGTCCGTCCCCGGGGGATCGGCGCGTGACGCGAGTGGAACGCGATCCGTCCCGGGGGTATCCTATCCTTGTAGCCCATTGCCCAGCCCCCACGGGGATCCCGACATGACGCACGACCTCCTGAGCGTGATCCAAGCCGCGCGACGCCGTTGGCGCCTGCGGGTGTTGCTGCGCGGGTTGGCGTGGGTGGCCGTCGGTGGATTTGTCGCGGTCGTCGTTGCTGCGTGGGGCGTCGACTACTT
>JAOUDR010000254.1 GCA_029859185.1 Gemmatimonadota bacterium | reverse complement strand
GGCGGGAGCGGGGGGTGTCGCCCGGGTCGTATCGGGTTGCGCGACGGCGGGGGCAGTCGCAAGCCAGAGCGTGACCAACAGGGCAAGCGAGCGGAACGGGATGGGTGGGAGTCGGCGCATGGGGCTCTCAGGCGGGGGCTCGGGGACCCGCGCAAGGTACCAGGATTCCCGTTGGCTGGAGACGGTGAGCCGTGAGACGCCGAGTCGTGAGGGGCGACGCGGAGACGCCGAGTCGTGAGGGGCGACGCGGAGACGCTGAGTCGTGAGGGGAGACGCGGAGACGCCGAGTCGTCAGGGAAGACGCAGAGACGCCAAGGCGCCGAGTGGCTACCGGGAACGAGTGGTGAGGTGGCGCGGGAACAGCCTCCCATCATCTCACCACTTCCATCTCAGAGCCACTTGGCGCCTCGGCGTCTAGGCGTCTTCACCTGGTGCTGGCCGTCTCGCGATTGACGACTCACCGCACCAACGGTCCTACCGCGTCGGCACCGCCACCGCCTCGCCCACTTTCGGCCGCACTCCGTGCTCGTCGAGCTGCCGGTACAGTGCCGGCATCCGTTCCGTGATGATGGCGTTCAGCCGTTCGATCAACGGCGGAACTCGCTCCCAGGCAAGCTCCACCAGACGCAGCTGGTCCGCCGTCGGTCGCGTCGTGGAGCTCTCGATGGAGCCGACACCACGACCACCCGCTGCCTGACTGATCGCGGGGCCGATCTCGCGCAGCTCCCGCCCGATCCCCTGCACCTCGGTGCGGATCGCTTCCGGCACGTCCGGTTGGTCCCGCAGCAACTGGCGAATCTCGGCGAGCTGCCCGTTGAGGCTCCGCACGGCGACCCCCGCCTCGTAGACAGGTTTCTGAAGCCGGTAGACAGCCATCAGCGCATCCTGCCGCGAGCGGAGGTCGGCGTCGGAGATCCGGACCCGCGGATCCAGGCGGACGTCGACCGTCGTGCTCGCCGTCCTTCCAGCCGCTTCCATCCGCACGGTGTACGTCCCCGGCAGGACTTTCGGGCCCCGTGGTGTACCGCCGAATCCGCCGCCGCCCTCCTCGTCATCTTCCTCGGGTACCTCGTAGGGCGGCGCGTGCCGGAGGTCCCACACCACGTGGTGGATCCCCGCTTCCCCGGATCCCTCAAGCTCCCGGACGACGTTCCCACCGGCATCCAGGATCGTGAGCTTCACCGTGCCTGCGCCGTTCATGGTCGGTGAACCATTGCTCCCGCCAGCCGCCACGGTGGCCGGCGCGGCAAGGTCGGTCTTGAGGTAGTACCGGATGTACGCGCCCACGTCCGGATTCGGCGCCTCCCAGGTTCCCGGTGTCCAGCCCTGTGGCCGATAGGGGTTGTAGCTCACCGCGCTCCGGACACTGAATGGATGGGCGTCGGCCGCCAACACGGTGGCCGTCAGCTCCTGGAGCGGCGTGATGTCATCCATGATCCAGACGCCGCGGCCGTGCGTACCGAGAATCAGATCATTATCGCGCGGGTGCACCTTGATGTCGTCCACCGGCACCGTCGGCAGGTTGTTCTTGAGCCGAGTCCAGTGCTGGCCCCGGTCGATCGAGACATAGGCGCCGACTTCGTTCCCCAGAAACAGCAGGTCCCTGCTCCGCGGGTGCTCGTAGATCACGTTGACCGACCACCCATCTGGTAGCCCGGTGGTGATGGCCCGGAAGCTCCGACCGAAGTCGTCGCTCACGAACGCGTACGCGGCGAAATCGTCGTTCCGGTGACCGTCGAACGTGACGTACACGGTGCCCTCGTTAAAGCCCGATGCCACGACCCGAGTGACGTACGTCCGCTCGGGCACACCCCGGAACCGCGCCGTCAGGTCTGTCCAGGTCGCTCCGCCATCGCGCGTCATCTGGACGTTCCCGTCGTCCGTGCCCACGTAGAGCAGACCGGCGTTCATCGGCGACTCCGCGATCGTCGTGATGTTGCCGTAGGTCGAGATGCCGTCGTTGGGGGACATCATGGGCTCCGTGCCCTTGACCCCCATGATCGACAACTCGCCGCGATCGATACCCTTGGTGAGATCGGGACTGACCTCCGTCCAAGTGAACCCGCGATCGGTCGACTTGAGGACCACGTGGCCACCGTAGTACAACGTGGCGGGATCGTGCGTGGAGACCACGAGCGGCGCATTCCAGTTGAAGCGATAGCTCGGGGACGGTTCCTCCTCCGTGGGATTGGGTGACGGGCGGATCGCCTGGCGCTCCATCGTCGTCAGGCTGAAACGCAGCAGATTGCCCGTCTGCGACTCCGCAAACACGATGGACGGGTCGTTCGGGTCCATGAGCGTGTGGAACCCGTCCCCGCCGCCGACGTTGTACCAGTCGCGCGTGCGGATACCCTGGCTGGACCACGTATTGCTCGGCCCGCACCAGGAGCCGTTGTCCTGCAACCCGCCGCACACGAAGTAGGGCTCCCGCATGTCGACCCCGATGTTGTAGAACTGCGCGAGCGGCAGGTTCTCCAGCTGGCGCCAGGAATCCGACCGGTCCCAGGAGACCGACACGCCGCCACCCCCGCCCAGGATGAGGTGGCTTGAGTTGTGCGGATCGATCCACAGGGCGTGATGGTCGGAGTGCACCCCGCGCGCCGCGTCCGCGGTGAATGTCTTCCCGCCATCGGACGACCGGTACAGGTTGGCGCCGCCGAGGTAGATACGGTTGGGGTCGTTGGGGTCCACCCGGATCTGGCTGTAGTACATCGGGCGGTTGTTGGTCTCGCTCACCTGTTCCCAGGTGTCGCCGCGATCCCACGAGCGATAAACGCCATTCTGACGTGCTTCGTCGCCGCCCTGCTGGCCGAATCCGCCCCGACCGGGCGCACGGGCGTCCGCCTCCACCACGGCATAGACCAGGTTCCCGTCTCCGCGATAGATGTCGAGTCCGATGCGCCCCTTGTCACCTTCGGGAAGTCCGACGGTCAGCTCGATCCATGTGGCGCCACCATCCGTGGTGCGGTGGATGCCGCTGCCCGGGCCGCCGCCGTTGAAGCCCCAACCCGTGCGCTGCCGCTGGTACATCGCGGCGAAGAGCGTGTTGGGGTCGCCGGGATCCATGACCAGATCGATCGCCCCGGTGTGCTCGTCCACGTACAGCACCTTGGCCCAGGTCTTCCCGCCGTCGGTCGTCCGGAACACGCCGCGTTCGGCGTTGGCGCCCCACAGGCGGCCCACCGCGGCCACGTAGACGATGTCCGGATTCCCGGGATGGATCTGGATGCGGGCGACGTGGTGCGTGTCCTCGAGCCCCATGTGCTGCCAGGTCCGCCCAGCGTCGGTGGACTTGTAGACGCCGTTCCCCCACGGCGAGCTCTGCCGGTTCTGCGGCTCGCCGCTTCCCACCCAGACGATGTTGGGATTGGACGGGGCCAGCGTCACGTCACCGATCGAGCCGGTCGGCTGGTCGTCGAACAGCGACTCGAAGGTCGTGCCGTGGTTGGTGGTCTTCCAGACCCCTCCCGTCGCCACCCCGACGTAGAAGACCGCCGGGTTCGATTCGACCACGGCGAGATCGGCGATCCGTCCGCCCATGATGGTCGGACCGATTTCCCGCCACTCGAGACGGGCCAGGACTCGTGTCAGATCCTGTTGCGCGGCCATGGGGCCGGCCGTCCCGGCCAGCAGCCAACCACCGGTCAGCAGGGGGGTCAGGAAACCGCGGAGGGGACGATGCTGCACTTGCATGGGAGTGCTCCTCGAGATTCACCACATGACGCGTCTTCGGCCCGGTTCCGAACCCGACGCGGGAACGGGAATAACCTACGCGTGGATCGCTGTCCGGTAAGACGTGGCGGGATCGCCCCGTCATCGCCTCTGGTGCCCGCACCAGCCCGCGATCGGCTCGGCGAAACCGCCGTCCAGTCTTGCACTTCCTGCCGGGTGTTTCCTACCTTGGTATGTCCCAGCCGTTGCGAGACCCACCGTGCGCGTCTCCGTGGTCTTCGATACACCCCAGGTCCGCTGGACGCCGGACGATCATCGCCACCAGATGGAGCAGGAGCTCGCCGGCGCGGAGCCCCACGAGCCGGAGATGGAATATCAGGTGGCGGGCGCCCTCCTCGAGCGCGGCCACGACGTGCTCCTCGTTGGCGTGCACGACGATCCGCGTGTGGTGCCGGATCACTGTGCGGCCTGGAAGCCCGACGTCGTCGTCAACTGCGCGGAGTCGTTCCTGGGCGACGGGGCCCTCGATTACGTGTGTGCCACCTTGCTCGAGGCGTGCGGCCACCACTACACGGGGTCGTCCCCGCTCGCCCTGCAGGTGACCCGCGACAAGGCGATGAGCAAGAAGATCCTCGCGTATCACGGCATCAAGGTGTCCCCGTTCGTCGTCTATCGCACGCGCGAGAAGGTGACCGAGGCCCCGCCGCTGACGTTCCCGCTGATCGTCAAGCCCCTCGCCGCCGACGCCTCGGCGGGAATCGCGCACGCTTCGGTGGTGGATGACGTTGCCGCCCTCGCCGAGCGCGTGGCGTTCGTGCACGAGCGGTTCCGGCAGCCGGCGCTCGTGGAGCAGTTCATCTCGGGCCGGGAACTGTACGCCGGGATACTCGGCAACGACGAGCGGCTCCAGATCCTGCCGCTCACGGAGCTGGTGTTCGACAAGGAGAAGAACGAGCCGGAGGAGCGGATCGCCACCCAGGCGGCCAAGTGGACGGACGCCTACCGCAAACGCCGCGGGATCCGCACCGTGTTCGCGCGGCCGGTGTCGGCGGTGGCGCGGGAGCGGATCGAGGCCGCCTGTCGTGCCGCGGGCCGCGCTCTCTGGCTCCGCGACTATGCGCGAGTCGACATCCGGCTCACGGACGATGACGAAGTCTGGGTGCTCGAGGCCAACGCGAACCCGTTCATCAGCAAGGGCCACGAGATGGCCAACGCCGCCGCCAAGATCGGGTTGTCCTACCAGGATTTCATCGAGCACATCGTGCAGGAGGCCCTGGCGCGGGCCGAACGGGACGGGACGCGCATGCGGTCCCGAATGACCGCCTAGCGCTCGACGTGATCGCGGATCGCCGGGTTCCGGACTGGGTTCGGGGCGGCCCGGCGAGGTACGGCCTCCGGACTGGGCGGCCCCGCAGGCGTTCCCGCGGGCCTCCTTCT